>JALSHX010000024.1 GCA_026982025.1 Aquificaceae bacterium
TCCCTATTAAAGAGGCTATTTCTCCCGCTTCCTCCTTCTTTATCTCCTTCCCCACCCTTTTGCCGTCAATCTCAACGTCCGTTTCTCCTATCTTGGGAATGAGCCTGACCTTTTCAAGAGCATCAACGGCATCGTCGGGAGTTATTTCCTCCGCCTTTTTACCCCGGGATATGAGGTAGTATCCTACCGCACGATAAATCTTACCGGTCTCAAGGTAGGGTATCCTTAGCTTTTTTGAAATCGCCCTTGCAACTGTTGTCTTTCCTGACCCCGCAGGACCGTCAATCGTTATCTTCATTTTTTAAAATCTATTTTAAAAACCTCGCCCCCCTGATGATATTCCCCTAAGCTTCAGTTCAAGATCGGCGGGCTTGGAGGCATAAAGGAGAGCGGTGTGGTAATCAATCATACCGTTCCTGTAAAGCTCCTCAAGGTGCTGATCAAAGGTCTGGGTGCTGTAGGCTGCTTTGCCCTTTGCAACGAGGTCGGGAATCTCATCAACCCTGTCGGGATCAAGGAGAGCCTCCTTAATGGCTCCCGTATTTATCATGATCTCAACGGCTGGGATGGATCCCTTCTTGTCCGCTCTGGGAAGAAGTCTCTGGGAGAAAACCGCAACCAGCGTTCCCGCAAGCATCTGTCTTATCTGCTCCCTGACCTCAAGCTTGAACATTCCTATGATCCTGTTGACCGTTTCCTTTGCGTCAAGGGTGTGAAGGGTTGAGAGTACCAGATGACCCGTTTCTGCTGCCTGGAGGGCAATTTCCGCAGTTTCCGTGTCCCTGATCTCACCAACCATTATGACATCCGGGTCTTCCCTAAGAGCAGCCCTCAGACCCCTTGCAAAGCTTCTGGTATCAATTCCCACCTCCCTCTGGACTATGTAGCACTTATCGTCCCTCAGAACATACTCAATGGGATCTTCAATGGTGACGATAACCCTCCTGAGGCTCTTGTTCATCTCCTGAATGATTGAGGCGAGGGTGGTTGATTTTCCCGAACCGGTGGGACCGGTAACGAGAATAAGTCCCTTACTGCTTCCGAGAACGGTCTTGAGCATGACTTCGGGGAGGTTGAGGGTGCTGAATGGAGGGATCCGAAATGGCACGACCCTGAAGGCCATTCCCGAAGTTCCCCTCTGTCTGAATACATTGACCCTGAACCTTGAGACTTTTGGAAGGGAGTAAGATAGGTCTATCTCACCGTACTCCTCAAACTCCTTTACCTTCTTCTCGCTCCTTCCCACCACCTCCTGAAAAAAGAGCTTGAAGTGTTCGTCGTCAATTATGGGAAAATCCTCATCCACATGGAGGCGTTTGTGTATTCTGTAAACGGGTTTGGAGCCCACCTTAATGTGAATGTCGGAAGCCTCAAGGTCAATCGCCTTTTTCAGAATCAGCTGGAGCAAGGCCCGCTACCTCCCTTACCTTCTTTTCTATCTGATCGGCAATTTCGGGATTTTCTGCAAGGTATTTTTTCACACTCTCCCTTCCCTGTCCCAGACGTCTCTCTCCGAAGGAGTACCACGAACCGCTCTTTGTGAGAACCCCGAGGTCAACCGCTGTGTCTATCAGGTCGCAGAGCTTGCAGATACCCTCTCCGTAAATCATGTCAAACTCAGCCTCCTGAAAGGGAGGCGCCAGCTTGTTCTTGACAACCCTGACCCTTACCCTGTTTCCTACCCTCTCTCCTCCCTCTCTCAGGTCCGTCATCCTCTTGACTTCCAGCCTCATGTCCGAGAAGAACTTAAGGGCACGCCCTCCGGGCGTAGTTTCGGGATTACCGAACATAACACCTATCTTTTCCCTGATCTGGTTTATGAAAATGAGGGCGGTATTGCTCTTATGAACTATTCCCTTGAGCTTCCTTAGAGCCTGAGACATAAGGCGAGCCTGTTTGCCCACCTGAGCTTCTCCCATTTCCCCCTCAAGCTCATCCTTGGGAACGAGGGCTGCAACCGAGTCAATAACTATTACGTCAACGGCACCGCTGTTTATCAGGCTCTCCGCAATCTCAAGAGCCTGTTCGCCGTAGTCGGGCTGGGAGATGTAAAGGTTTTCCACATCCACTCCGAGGTTCTTTGCGTACTTGGGATCAAGAGCGTGTTCCGCGTCTATGAAGACCGCTATTCCCCCTCTTTTCTGTGCCTGTGCGATTACATGGAGGGCAAGGGTGGTCTTTCCCGAGGATTCAACGCCGAAGATCTCAATTATCCTTCCACGCGGTATTCCTCCTATTCCTGTAGCTATGTCAAGGGCGAGAGAACCGGTGGGTATAACATCAACCTTTACCCTTTCCGCGGCGGTGTGGAGGGGCATTATTGAACCCTTGCCGAACCTCTTTTCTATGCTTGCAATAGAGACCTCAAGAGCCTTCCTCTTTTCTTTAAGATCCTCATGAACCGTTTGACCTGCGGGCATTACTCCTCAACCTCCACTATTCTCGGAACTACAAAGAAGCCTCCCTCCCTTTCGGGAGCGTTCATCAGAGCCTTTTCCCTTTCAAGGGATTCGCCCGGCTCGTCCTCTCTCATGGGCGTTGTATTCATGGACCCGAAGGGCTCAACGCCTTCGGTGTCAAGCTCCTCAAGCTGTCTAATGAATTCAAGAATGTCTCCAAGCTGTTTGCTGAAGACCTCAACCTCCTCCTCTGAAAGGTCAAGTCTTGCAAGGCGGGCTATCCTCCTTACCCACTCCTTGTCAACCATCACCTAATTTAATATAAATGAAAATCCCTCCCCAGCCGATCGTAAATCTCCTTTAGATGGATCCTGTAGTAAATGGGTCTCCCGTGAGGGCAAACCTCCCTGTTGGAAAGCCCTTCCCACTGCCTTATTAAGTCCTCCATCTCCCTGTTGCTGAGTTTTTCTCCCGCCTTTAGCGAAACCCTGCAGGCAACATCTTCGGAGCTTTCGCCGAGCCTCTCGTAATTTATTCTCTCCGAAAGGAGGTGCTGGTCAAAGAAGTACAGGTAGTCCCCGATTCTGGCAACTATTACCGTATCCTCTATCTGCCCCAGCACTTTGAATTCTTCAGAGGGCAACTTCTTTCTTTGAGATAAAAAACTGACCGCCTTCGGCGGTGGTTTGTAAACACATCCTTCAATGGACCGGTAAACCTCCTCAGCACGGAGAAACCTCACCTCCCTCTTTTTGGGATGAACGTTGAAGTCAACCATAAAGGGGGGTACCTCAAGGAACAGAATTCCCGTTTTTTTAAATCCCAGAAGCTTCTTTAAAGTAGAGCTCAGGTTCCTGTCGGAAACTGGCCTTTTGTTGACGAAGGTGTAGAACCTGCCTGAGGATGACGGAAAGAAGTAGAGGCGGACCTTAATGGAGCCGATGCCGTTTTGAGCCAGCTGGGGCACAGTCCCGAAAATTTGCCTGATTCTCTCCTCCTCTGGTGCGGTCGGGAGGTCAAGGACCTTTCTTCCGTTTGATGCGAGGAAAAAGGAAACATCCGGGCGGGCAAGGGCAAACCGTGTAATGACCTCCCTGATCCTCCTTGCTTCAGCTTCCTCGCGTTTAAGAAACTTTAGTCGTGCGGGCTGGTTAAAGAACAGACCCCTGACCTCCACCTCAGTTCCCGCGCCGATGGGTGCCGGTTCCTTTTTTCCGATGACACCTCCCTCGCAGACAACCCGGTATCCCCTGTCCGATGATCTGTGCTTTGAAGTCAGGGTTACCCTGCTGACGGCGGAAATTGACGAAAGAGCCTCACCCCTGAAGCCGTAGCTCCCTATGTTCAGAAGGTCCTCTTCAGAGTCTATCTTGCTGGTGGCACCCTCGTAAAAAACCTTCTCCATGTCGTCCGGATGAATTCCCTCGCCGTCGTCCCGAACGAGAATCCTCCTCTTTCCGCCCTTTGATGTGTCAACGGTTATCCTGCCTGCTCCCGCGTCAAGGGAGTTTTCCACCAGCTCCTTGACAACATCAGCAGGTGATTCAATTACCTCACCCGCCGCTATCTTTCTTCTTACTTCGGGCGGGAGAATGCGAACGAACATTATCAGCTTTGGGTTCCGACCCTGGTCATAACCTCATCGGGAATTTCAAAGTTTGAGATTACTTGCTGAACATCCTCAAGGTCGTCAAGGGCGTCAATCAGTTTGATGACCTTTTTAGCGGTTTCCGGATCTTTTACCTCCACCGATGTGGTCGGGACCCATGTTATCTGAGCCTTTTCAACCTTAACGCCGAGTTTCTCAAGGGTTTCCTTGACCTGATAGAGGTTTTCGGGGTCCGTGTATATGAGGTGGACTTCCTCCCCCGTCTGAACATCCTCCGCTTCTGCTTCAACAGCCTTCTCAAAAATTTCCTCCTCCGAGTGTTCCCCTGCTGGAACTTCAATTAGTCCCTTCTTTTCAAAGAGGTAGGATACACAGCCCGAAGAACCCAGATTACCACCGTGCTTGGTGAAGGTGTGGCGAACCTCGGAAGTGGTCCTGTTTCTGTTGTCCGTTGTTGCTATTACCATGACGGCAACTCCGCCCGGTCCGTAGCCTTCATACATGACCTCCTCAAAGGACGCTCCCTCAATCTCTCCCGTCCCCTTTTTTATAGCCCTCTCAATTGTTTCCAGAGGCATGTTTGCCTTTTTTGCCTGTTCAATGGCGGTTCTCAGACGGGGATTGAATTCGGGATTTGGATCTCCCAGACGCGCCGCAACGGTAATTTCCCTGATCAATTTACTGAAAAGCTTTCCCCTCTGGGCGTCAATCTTTGCCTTCTTGTGCTTAATTTGAGCCCAGTGGCTGTGCCCCGCCATTTTGACCTCCTATGAATGTAAGAATAATATTCCTTCTACCATTTTGCAATTGAGAGAGAGAACCTCCACCGCTTGGTGATGGCAAAGGTTATTCCCATGGAGAGAATTGCCCCTCCGTAAACGTCAACGGGCCAGTGCTTGTTGGCGTAAACTCTGCTCCAGCCCACGAGACCCGCGAGAATGAGGGCGGGAACGCCCTGTTTCCACCCGTACCTTGCCTGAAGAAACCATGCCCCCGCAAAGGCGGAGGCTGTATGACCGGAAGGGAAGGATTGTCTCCCTCCGTTTGGTCTCTCCGCATTTATGGCATATTTGAGGGTGTAAGTTGTCCCCATTGTGTAGCCGTACGATTTAACAAACATCCACCTCCCTTCCTCGTCCTTTTTAAAAAAGGTCAGACCGAAAGCGTAAAGGGGTATAACTGCCTGAAAGATGTCGCCGTAAATCTCAAAGGCGGACCTCTCTTGAGCAAGAATTATGGAGGGTGTAAGGAGGGTTAATAACTTGAGCCTCATGGCTCCTCTATTTTAGCTAAAATGAATGTCCTTAAAGGGTTCAAGCATGGAAAACCTCAGGGAGTACAACGAATATCTTGAGAGAAAGGACGGAGAGCTTTATCTTGAAGGTGTTAGCCTCAGGGAGCTTGCACAAAAATACGGCACTCCTCTTTATGTTTACAGTGCCTCTTTTATAAGAGAGAGAATAAGGGAATACAAAGCGTCCTTCCCGGATAGTCTTATATGCTATGCGGTCAAGGCTAACTTTAATCCCGGGATCGTCAGGGTCGCCTCAGAGGAGGGTGCGGGGGCGGACATCGTCTCGGGCGGAGAGCTTATCTGTGCTATTAAAGGGGGAGTTGATCCGTCAAAAATAGTCTATGCGGGAGTGGGAAAGACTCTGCACGAGCTTGAAATGGCTGTGGAGAAGGAAATCCTCATGTTTAACGTTGAGTCCGCGGATGAGCTTGAGGTTCTTGACCACATAGCCCGGAAGGTAGGGAAAAGGGCAAGGATTGCCATAAGGGTCAATCCAGATGTTGATCCCAAAACCCATCCCTACATATCAACGGGAATGAAGAAGAGTAAGTTCGGCGTTGACTTTGAAACTGCAAGGGAGGAGTACAAAAAAGCGAGGGAGATGAAAAATCTTGAAGTTGTGGGAATACACTGCCACATAGGTTCTCAGATCCTTGATGTAAGCCCTTACTCCGAGGCTGTTTCCAAGGTCGTGGAGCTTTATAAGGATCTAACACGGGAAGGTTTTGAAATTCGGTACATAGACATAGGTGGTGGACTCGGGATAAAGTATAGACCCGAGGATAAAGCTCCCTCACCCTCTGACCTTGCAGAGGCGGTTATGCCCCATCTTGAGGGTCTTGAAGCGAGGCTCGTTCTTGAGCCGGGAAGGTCAATTACTGGGAATGCTGGCATTCTTTTAACAGAGGTTCAGTTTCTTAAAGACAAGGGAGTTAAGCACTTTGTTATCGTGGATGCGGGAATGAACGACCTCGTTCGCCC
>JALSHX010000025.1 GCA_026982025.1 Aquificaceae bacterium
GTTTTCAATAAAAATTTCAGTAGGTTTGAGAATGGGTTCGTTATTTTTAAAAGGGAGTATTTAAAAAACATACATCAAATAATACTTGAAAAAATAAAAACAACTGAAAAAGGAAAGAAAATAACACACGATGAAATTTTATCATGGTAAAGTATAAAAGCTGGTTAGTTTTGGATCCGGAGCATAACTCTACCAAGCAAAACTAAATTCACTTTCACTTTTTCCTAAAGGATGTTCCGAGTATTTGCCTTCCCTCTACCGCTATAGATTACGATGATAAAAATGGAGCGGGCGACGGGACTCGAACCCGCGACCTGCGGCTTGGAAGGCCGCTGCTCTACCAACTGAGCTACACCCGCTTCATGGTGGAGGGGGCAGGATTCGAACCTGCGCAGGGCAAAGCCCGGGGGATTTACAGTCCCCTGCCTTTGGCCGCTCGGCAACCCCTCCTGTCGGTTCTCCGCATAAGCTGGCGGTGGGACTTGAACCCACGACCACGGGATTACAAATCCCGCGCTCTGCCGACTGAGCTACGCCAGCTTGCATAAGCAATATATTTTATTTTAGGGCACAGGGGCAGTCAAGGTTAAGGGGTTTCTCAAAAGGCGGGGTTTTTTAACGATTAGGTTTAGATATGGACCTGAAGGCTCACAAACAGGCAGTCTTTGATTCGGGGGGAAACATCGCTGGTTTTGAGTTTTTCCTCACGGAGTTCAACCGCGAAGATGTATCAAAGGACACAATGCCCGGAAGAATAGCTTTCATTACCCTTAGGACCCTCGCGGAGTACGGGGTAAAGAAGGCGGGTCAGGGAAGAAAGGTTTTCATCAAGGTAACGGCAGACACCCTGCTCACGAAGGTTTTTGACCTGCTTGAACCCAAGGTTATGGTTTACAGACTTCACAAACCCTCAACGGGCGGAGGAAAAACTGTAAACACAAGGATAATGGAATCCGCAAAAAGTCTTTCCCGGAAAGGAGCCTTAATATGCACAACTCCGGAGCTCATCAGAACTATACCAGAAATGGAGGAGGTTTCAAGCATTATTGAGTTAAAGGCCGAGGACCTTGATCCTTACGAGGTCTCAAAATTTAAAATGATGGGAAAGAAAATCCTTATTACGGGTGTTGATTCTCCCAAGCTTTACGAGAGGGTGGGTGATACGGGAGACTATTTACAGGGAAACCATCTTCAGGCTCCGATAGTTCTGGGGAGCTTTAAAATAGCACCTTACCTTAAAAGCACACTTCTGAGACTTCTCGTTCTTCTGAACACCGCCCGAACTCCTGCGGAGTTTTCAAGGGTTATTGAAACGGACGCGGGAATGTCAGCAAAACTGCTCAGGTTTATAAATTCAGCCTTCTTTGCTCTGAGACAGAGTATCAACAGTGTTGAGCAGGCATGTATCTACTTCGGGCTGAAGAATATCAGAAACTTTGTCCTTGTTCTCTCCATTAACGACTACGCTACTGTTGAGAACCCCATTCTCTGGAAGAGAGCGCTCATAAGAGCAAAACTCATGGAGGAGTTCTGCACCGACACGGTTCCCGAAAAGTCCGGGGAGGCTTATCTTGCCGGGCTCTTTTCACTCCTTGACCGGATGCTGGGAGTTGATGTTATCTCTTTCCTGAGAGAGGTGAATGTTGACGAGTATGTGATCTCCGCTTTTTCAGATCCCAAATCCGTTCCCGCAAAGCTACTATCAGCGGTAGAGAGGGTTGAAGAAAATCAGAGCGAAGTACTTTATGCAGCGGACCCCTCAAACCTTACAATTCTTGCGGACATTGAAAGGGAAACGGGCGTCCAGCCCCACCGTGTTGTTGAGGCTCTCAGAAACAGCCTCACGATGGCTGATACGGTCATCAATCATTGATGGCTATGCTCCGGTTTTTGAGAACCTTCAATAAGTTCTCAAAGGATACGGGAGGTGAAAACAGAAATCCCTGAGCTTCGTCGCACTGCCAGAGTTTGAGAAAGGTAAGTTGATCTTCCGTTTCAACCCCCTCCGCAACAGCTTTCAATCCGAGGTTATGAGCTATGGCTATTATTGTCGTAGCAATGGCCACATCGTTGGGATCGGAGGTGATGTCCGCAATAAAGGACCTGTCAATCTTGAGCCTGTCAACGGGAAAATACTTGAGGTAGTTGAGGGAAGAGTAACTGGTCCCGAAATCATCTATTGAGACCGTAACACCCCTTTTCTTAAGTTCCGTCAGGAGAGTTCTGGCTCTGTCCTTATTTTTCATCAGGGCGCTCTCAGTTATTTCAAGGTCCAGCATTGACGGGCTGAAGCTCGTTTGTGAAATTGCCTCCTCAACGAGGGACAAAAGGTCAACATAGGAGAGCTGTTTTGCGGAGATGTTGACCGAAACTCTAAGGGGAAAGCCCATGTCAAGAAGCCTCTTTCCGTCTTCACAGGCTTTTCTAATGACCCAGTCGCCGATGGGTATGATGAGGTCCGTATCCTCCGCAACATGAATAAAGCTTGCTGGCTGGAGGACGCCTTCGCCCGCCCTATTCCACCTTATTAGAGCCTCTACCCCTGTAACCTTTCCCGTGCGAAGGTCAAACTGTGGCTGATAGTACAGTAAAAACTCATCCTTAGCAATCGCCTCCCTGAGCCTAAGCTCAAGGGTGAATCGCTCGTTTACCTTAAGATTCAGCTCCTCGGTGTAGAACCTGTAAGAGTTCTTCCCCATGTCTTTGGCATGGTGCATGGCAATGTCAGCATTTCTCAGCAGTGTCTGGGGATCGCTTCCGTCAACGGGGTATAGGGATATGCCCGCACTGACGGTAACATAAATCTGCTTTTCCTCCACCTCAATCGGAATTGAGGCACTGTCAACAAAGGAACCTACGATCCCCTCTATTCTTTCCACGCTTTCAACATCCTCAATAACCACAACAAACTCATCTCCGCCGAAGCGCGAAACCATTGTGGCGGACTCAAAGAAGGAAATCATCCTTTTTGCAAAACACTTCAGGAGCTTATCACCCGTATGATGTCCGAGGCTGTCATTAATCAGCTTAAAGTTATCAATATCAACAAATACAACGGCGACCATGAGTCCAGCTCCCCTCGCTCGGGCTATTGCTCCCGCAAGGTGCTCGTGAAGGAGGGCGCGGTTGGGAAGGTCCGTAGTCGGGTCGTAGTAGGCAAGGGAAGTTAGGCTTGCTTCAAGGCTTCTCCTGTCGGTGGTGTCGAGGAAAAGAACTACGTACTTCTGGTTAGGGTCATCCGATATCCTTGAAACTAAAGCGTCGCTTGAGAAGGAGGACCCGTTTCTGTGTACTCCCCAAACCTCGCCTTCCCAGGTCCCTTCCTCTCTTACAACTTCAAGAACCTCACCGAAAGTGGGAAGACCCTCCCACTTGAGGTCAAGGTCTTTGAGGGGGAAGCCGAATACCTCTTCAATTTTTAGCCCCGTTAGCTGAGAAAAGGCTCTGTTGGCACCCCTGATCCGTCCGCTATCATCAAGAATTACAAGCCCCTCCCTGATTGACTCAACAAGTTTTGAAAGAAATCTTAACTTTTCCTGAAGTTCCCTTATTTTTTCCTCGTATTTTTTGTTCATTTTATTTCCTGAATATCGGAATTTTCTAATATGCTTTAAACTATATTTTCTGGATTTAGAAAATGGACCCGCTGAGGCTCACCCTGTTTAAGAACAAACTCGTCTCCGTTGCGGAGGAAATGGGAATTGTTCTTCAGAGGAGCTCCTTTTCCCCCAACATAAAGGAAAGAAAAGACCTTTCCTGCGCACTTTTCATGCGGGACGGAACGCTGGTGGCTCAGGCGGAACACATTCCCGTACATCTCGGCTCCATGTCAACCGCCGTCAGAAGTGTAATAGAAAAAGGTGAAATAAGGGAAGGCGATGTTTTCATCCTCAATGACCCCTTTCGGGGAGGAACACACCTTCCCGACATCACCCTCGTTTCTCCCTTGTTCTACGAAGGAGAACTTCTCTTTTTTATTGCCTGCAGGGCACACCACGCGGATGTGGGAGGAGTTTCTTCCGGATCTATGCCCCTTTCAACGGAAATCTTCCAGGAAGGAGTACTTATACCTCCCGTTAAAATTGTCAGGGACGGTGAGATTGTTCAAGACATACTTGAATTAATAAAAGCCAACGTTCGTAATCCCGAAGAGAGGGAGGGAGACCTTAAAGCCCAGCTCATATCAATAGAGGTGGGCAAGAAAAGGATGACGAGCCTTCTCAAAGAAATTGGAAAGGACCGGGTAATGGAGGGATGCAGGGAGCTCATAGGCTACACCGAGAGGTTCATGAGGAGGAGGCTCGCCCAGATACCCGATGGAACTTATGCCTTTGAAGACCATCTTGAGGATGATGGAGCGGGAGGGGAAAACATCAAGATAAGTGTTGAGATAAGAATTGAGGGAGGTAATGCGGTGATTGATTTCAGCAAATCGGATCCCCAGACGGATGGTTGCGTCAACTGCGTGAGGTCCGTGACACTCGCCTCGGTGTTTTACTCTTTCAGGTGCCTGCTTCCCGAGGATCTGCCCACAAACGATGGGTGCTTTAAACCCCTTGAGGTAATTACAAAAAAGGGAACGGTTGTTGATGCACTCTTTCCTTCCGCTGTGGTAGGAGGAAACGTGGAAACATCTCAGAGGATAGTTGATGTGGTGCTGGGTGCCCTGTCAAAGGCTATCCCTGATGTAATCCCCGCGGCGTCTCAGGGAACAATGAACAACATTGCAATGGGCGGAGTGAGTAAGAAGTTCGGCGTGTGGTCGTACTACGAAACCATCGGCGGAGGGATGGGTGCGTGGAGGGGATGTGAAGGCGAGAGTGCAGTCCACTCTCACATGACCAACACAATGAACACACCCGTTGAAGCCCTTGAGCACTCCTACCCTCTCAGAATAACCGAGTACTCGGTAAGGAGAGGCTCAGGAGGCGGGGGCAGGCACAGGGGCGGAGACGGTATAGTAAGGGAAATAGAGGTCCTTGAGCCCGCAACGGTTAGCGTAATTTCGGAAAGAAGGAAGTTAAGCCCTTACGGGCTTTGCGGGGGGAAAGAAGGAAAGAGGGGTAGAAACCTGATAAGAAAGGGTGATGAGGTCATAGAGATGCCCTCCAAGTTCAGTGTTAGAGTTGAGAAGGGAACGAGGTTGAGGATAGAAACTCCCGGAGGGGGCGGGTATGGTTAAGATAGGAGTTCTCGTTTCCGGTAGGGGTACCAACCTTCAGGCAATTATTGATTCAATTTCGGAAGGCAAACTTGAGGCGGAGATTACCCTCGTTATCTCAGATCAGGAGGAGGCTCCTGCCCTTGAGAGATGCAGGAAAGCGGGAGTTCCCTGGGAGGTAGTCAGAAGGAAAGATCACTCCTCAAAGGAAGATTTTGAGAATGCCATTGCAGAAAAACTTGAAGGATCAGGATGCAGTCTCGTGGTTCTTGCGGGATTTATGAGGTTGCTTGGTTCAGGCTTCTTGTCCCGTTTCCCCGACAGGGTTATAAACATACATCCCTCCCTCATACCTGCCTTTCAGGGTCTAAAGGCTCAAAAGAGAGCGGTTGAGTTCGGCGCAAGGGTCTCGGGATGCACCGTTCACCTCGTTGACGAATCCGTTGACGGGGGTCCCGTGGTGGTTCAGGCGGTTGTTCCCCTGCTTCCCGAAGATGACGAGGAATCCCTTTCAAGAAAAATACTTGAATACGAGCACAGAATTCTGCCCCAGACGATTCAGTGGTTCAGTGAGGGGAGAATAGAAAAAAGGGGAAGAATAGTGGTAGTGAGGGAGGCCATTTACGGCACACTTCCCGTGAACCCCGCCCTTGAGAAATTCTGAGGGAGATATAATTTTTTAAGTCATGGTTGAGATAATCGTTGCCCAGAATGCGGGCTTTTGCTTCGGTGTAAAAAGGGCTGTCAGGCTTGCGGAGGATTCTTCAAAGCTAACCAAAGAAGGAAAGAGGGTCTTTACCCTCGGTCCCATTATCCACAACCCTCAGGAGGTGGGAAGGCTCAAGGCACTTGGAGTAAAGCCCCTTGAGGAGGAAGCCCTTTCGGAAGGAGATGCGGTAATTATCAGGTCCCACGGGATTCCCCCCGAGAAGGAGAGAGAGCTGAGAGAAAGGGGACTTAATGTTATAGACGCAACCTGCCCCTATGTGAAGGCGGTTCACGAGGCTGTTTGCCGTTTAACGGAGGAGGGCTACTTCATCGTTCTGGTAGGG
>JALSHX010000026.1 GCA_026982025.1 Aquificaceae bacterium
CAGAGGCTTGCATCGGGCTTGCCATCGGGCGTTAAAAGTAGAACGCTTGAGATTTGTGCTGAGCTAATCAACACGAAAAGGGAGGAAATAAAAAAGGCAAACTCCAAGGATATTGAGAATGCCCGTAGGATGGGTCTTGCGGGTTCCCTCGTTGACCGTCTATTACTCACGGACCGCCGTATTGACGGTATGATAAAGGTTCTCAAAGATGTTGCTTCCCTCAAGGACCCGGTGGGTGAGATCATAAGCATGTGGAATCTTCCCAACGGTCTGAGGGTTGGGAGAATGAGGGTTCCCCTCGGGGTCATCTTTATTGTCTACGAATCAAGGCCCAATGTGACTATAGAGGCCGGCGCACTGTGTGTAAAGTCATCTAACGCCGTTGTACTGAGGGGAGGCAGGGAAGCTATTAATACTAACCTGGCTCTCGTGAGCGTTCTGAGAGAAGCCTGCAGAAGGGCGGGGTATCCGGAGGAGGCTGTCCAATTTGTGGATAGGCCCGAGAGGGAAATTGTGTGGGAAATCTTAAAGAGGGAGGATCTCGTTGATGTGGCAATTCCGAGAGGGGGAGAGAGCTTGATAAGAGCGGTGGCGGAGCATGCCAGAGTCCCTGTTATAAAGCATTACAAGGGAGTTTGCAACATCTATGTGGATGAGGAGGCAGATCTGGAAAAGGCGTGGGACATAGTGTACAACGCAAAGGTGCAGAGACCCTCTGTCTGCAACGCGGTGGAGAATCTAATCATTCACAGGAAAATACTTGAGGAATTTTTCCCGAGGATGGCACACTACCTTTCAAAAGCGGGAGTTGAACTCAGATGCGATGAGGAGAGCCTCAGAGTTATAAGGGATAGGGGGATTAACGGGGTTAAGGCTGTTCCGGTCAGGGAGGAGGATTATTACGAGGAGTTTCTTGACCTCATTCTATCCGTTAAGACCGTTGAAAGCTTTGAGGAGGCTCTTGAGTTCATTGACAGGTACGGCTCGGGTCACTCTGATGCGATAATTACGGAAAACTACTCAAAAGCGATGAGGTTTTTAAAAGAGGTTGACTCTGCAGCGGTCTATGTTAATGCATCAACGAGGTTCACCGACGGAAATGAATTCGGTCTGGGAGCGGAGATGGGTATTTCAACGGATAAGCTGCACGCGAGGGGTCCAATGGCACTTGAGGAGCTGACGGTTCCAAAGTTCGTGATACTCGGGGAGGGCCAGATAAGGGACGGGTTCGGCGTTCCCGAAGACCTTAAAAAAGAGGACCTCTGATGCTAAGGACGGAAGTTCAGGTTAGATTAAAGCTGAATCTAAATCTGCTCCTTAAAAACAAGGTTGAAGTCCTGCTGTACCCTGCACAGGAGCTTGAACAAATTCTCAAGGAAGAAAAGGAGTCAAATCCTTTTATTGAAGAAGTTTCGGTGTCTCAAAGGGCATATCAGATATTTGAGGAAAGAAGGCAACCCGAGGTAAGGCATGAGCCTTCCGAGATAGAAAAGGTTATCAGGAACATCAGGGCTGAACTTGACGGAATAGACCTTGAAATTGCCCTTGAACTCCTGTCATCCACCGACGAGAAGGGTTACTTTAGAGGCTCTGTGGAGAAAATTGCGGAAACTTTCTCCGTCGCTCCCGAGTATGTTGAGGACGTTAGGGAATTCATAATGGGAATAGATCCCGTCGGAGTTTGCTCAAGAGACTTTGTAGAATTTGCGTCCGTTCAGATAAAGGACCTTTATCCCGATGAAAAAGGTCTTTTAGAAGACCTTAAAAAACTCTTAAAAGGGCAGAAGGTTTCCCAAGATTCACTCCTCAAACTGAGACACCTCAGAATAAGCCCATTAGTAAGCGGGGAAAATGTTTATCGCGTTGCGAGGGTTGACGCGGTTATTGAGCTTGATGACGGCGAGCTTGTGGGGTACCTTTATGAGGACTTTATTGAAATTAAACCCAGCAGAGCTTACCTTGAGATGGTGAGGCGTGCAAAAGGTTCTGCCAGGGAGTACTTGAAAGAACTCCAAGAACGCTACGAGAACTTCAAAAAGATCCTGAACATAAGGAGGGACAACCTCAGAAGGATACTTGATGAGATAATCAGGGCTCAGGAGCCATTCCTTAAGGGAGAGGGAAATCTCAGAACTCTTATGGTCAAGGATGTGGCGGGAAGGCTCGGAATCAGCGAGTCAACCGTCAGCAGGCTTATTAACTCCAAGTATGTTAAGACGCCTCAGGGAACTTATCCCTTCAGATTTTTCTTTGTAAGGGAAACGGTGGGAGGTGTTTCTCAGGAACAGTTAATGAAAAAAATAAGAGAGATAATAGATTCGGAAGACAGGAAAAAGCCTCTTTCGGACGATGAAATAGCGTCAGTGCTCAAAGGCGAGGGCTTCAGGGTTGCAAGGAGGACCGTCGCAAAGTACAGGGAAATTCTGGGGATTCCATCCTCAAGGGAGAGAAGGCTCTCGTGAAGCTAAAAGAGGCTCAGAACCTTATAAAGAAGGTCGGGATTGACGGATTCCTCTTTTCGTCTCAGGCAAATGTCTTTTACCTGTCGGGTTTCAGATCAACCCACGCCTACATAATACTCACCCCCTCGTCAAAGGTGCTTCTTACAGACGGGAGGTATTACGAAAAAGCAAGGGCCCAGCTAAAGGACTGGGAGGTCGTGCTCATTAAAGGGAGGGCACTCAGAACAATCAAGAATTACATAAGGGAGATGGGAATAAAAGAGGTCGGATTTGAATCTGACAGGGTTAGCTACGATTTTAGAAGAAAGCTTAAAAGCAGATATATTAAATGGGTTCCATTTTCAAATTTTCTGCAAGACATCAGGGCTGTTAAGACCCGCCTGGAAATTGACATAATGAGGGAGGGTGTAAAGAAAAGCGATTCAATATTCAGAAGCTTGCTTGAGTTTATAAGACCCGGATTGAGGGAGATTGATGTTAGGGCTTATATAGTTGAAAAGATCTTTGAAGCGGGTTCAACCGGGGAGAGCTTTCCTGCAATAATTGCGAGCGGTGAGGGTTCGGCAATTCCTCACTGGGAGACTTCAACCCGCCCCATTAAGGAGGGACCTCTGCTAATAGATATGGGCCTTATGTGGAACGGTTACTGCACCGATTTTACAAGAACCCTATACATCGGCACACCTGATAGGGACTTTGAAAAGATTTACACCACGGTCAGGGATGCCCACCTCTTTGCCCTTGAGCGGGTCAGGGAAGGTAATAAACTCGGAGATGTTGACAGAGCTGCGAGGGAACACATTAAGAGCAAGAGGCTCGGCAAGTACTTTAACCATTCAACGGGACACGGCATAGGAGTTGAGATTCACGAGTTTCCGAGAGTATATTATAAGGGAGAGGACAGTAAGGTGGAAATCAGGGAGGGTATGGTTTTCACCGTTGAGCCGGGGATATACATTCCCGGAAAATTCGGAGTGAGGCTTGAGAACATAGTTGTTGTGAGAAACGGAGTGGGTGAACCCCTCTCCGATGTCGGTATTGAAATGATCAAACTGTAGGGGGTTGAAGTATGGAAATATGTCCCGAATGCTTCCTGCCCCTTGAGATTGTTGAATGTTGCGGGGGCGGTCTGTGGTGGTGTGTTTATTGTAACGAATTTTACTACTATGGGGAGGTCATGACCCAAGGGGATTCTCTTCCTTGGGAAGACGGGTCAGAAGACTCCGAACTACCTCTATGAGGTTGTGCCCTTCCACCACCACCCTGTAAACCGCATCTGTAATTGGAGCGTCAATACCGAGCTTTTTGCATAGTTCGCGGAGGGGTCTTACTGTTTTTTCTCCCTCAACGGTTTGACCTATCTTCATAAGAGCCTCACCGGGACTCAATCCCTTCCCAATGAGGATTCCGAAGGTCCGGTTGCGCGATAGATCGGAGGTTGCGGTGAGAACAAGGTCTCCGAGGCCTGACAGGCCGTAAAAGGTTTCTCCTTTTGCCCCGAGTCGTACACCTATTCTCACCATTTCCGCGAGCCCCCGGGTAATTAAACCCGCTCTTGCGTTGTGCCCATAGCCCATTCCATCGGAAATACCGCAGGCTATTGCAATAACATTTTTCAATGCTCCTCCCAGCTCAACGCCGGTGATGTCTTCGCTCAGGTAAATGCGAAAATTTTCGGAGTTAATTTCCCTTTGAAGCTCCTCAGCCACTTCTTTGTCTCCACAGTATGCAAGGACGAGAGCGGTGGGAAACCCCTTTACCACCTCCGCCGCAAAGGATGGTCCGCTAAGTGCAAGAATTTCAACTGACGGATTGAGTTCCCTTATTACCTCCGACACCCTCTTAAATGTCGTGATTTCAAGGCCCTTTGAGGCATTGATAACAATGTGGTGCTTGAGCGAGAGGGATGAAAATACCTCCCTCACCTTCTGGACGGGGAGGGCGCAGACAAGTACGGGAAATTGTGAGGATTCATTCACCCTGGTACTTGCTTTAACGGTTGGTGGAATGACAGCATCCTGAAAGTAAGGGTTTTTGCCCTCATTTATAAGCCTTACAGCCCCTTCGTTAATGTCAAAGACCACAACTCTGTGGCCAATTCTTCCCAGATGCGATGCTATAGCCGTTCCCCACCGTCCTCCCCCTAAGATGGCAAAGTCCATAGAGTAGGATTATACTATTCTCAAGATGTTGAGAACCGCAGTTGAGGAGGCACTGTACTGGGGAATTTCAATCTTTGTTAATCTAATCCTTTTTACCCTCCTTGCGACCGTTTTTATAATAAAAGTCAAGGAAACGCCCGACTTTTATCCCCTCCGGGTTGAACTAAAAACCATTGAGGTCAAGAAACCTAAGAGAACGAAGTCCGTGACCGAGGCAAGAGCCGTTTCCAAGAGGACCGTAGCAAAAAAGACCAGACCCGTTCCGGGAAAGACGAAGCTGGGAGCGGGAGTATCCAAACCCCTTGAGAAGGGGGATGTGGCGGTTCCTGAGGAGGAGGATATATCACTTCTGGCGGAGCTTGAGAAAAAGATTTCGGCAAAACTTGAAAGGGAGAGGAAGGAGGCTGTTAGGAAAGAAGTCGGAAGCCTATCCGCCGTTGTGACGGGAAAGGAGGTTAAAATCAGGGGCGGAACAAGACACATAGTTTACACTCCCCCTCCCCCCGAACTCATCACCCGTGAGTTTCCGAGCGCAGTGAAGATCCGTATCTGGGTTGATCCTGACGGTACAATCGTAAGGGCTGTTCTACTTCAGAGGAGTGGAAGTGCTAATATAGATAGTACTCTCCTTTCTTATGTGAGAGCAATCAAGTTTGAAAGGGTTGAAACTGGGGAGGTTCAGGTGGGAGAAATAACCTTTAGCTTTCAGGGAGGTTAAAGAGATGGGTATCGGCAAACAGGTGAGGCTTGAGAGGGTTATGAACAGAGAAACCCGGAAAACCGTCATAGTTCCCATGGACCACGGGGTCAGCTCAGGACCGATTGAAGGAATAAAGGACATGAAAAGGGCTATAGACAGGGTAGCGGAAGGCGGAGCCAATGCGGTTGTTATTCACAAAGGGATGGTGAGAGCAGGACACAGGGGGTCCGGAAGGGATATAGGTCTTATAGTTCACCTATCCGCCTCCACCGACCTCTCACCGACCAAGAACGACAAGGTTCTTGTGTGCTCCGTTGAGGAAGCAATTAAACTCGGAGCGGATGCGGTATCAATTCACATTAATCTCGGTGCGGAGGGAGAGAGAGAAATGCTCAGGGACTTCGGTATTGTTTCAAGAGCCTGTGAGGAGTGGCAGATTCCCCTCCTTGCTATGGTTTACGGAAGAGGTCCAAAAATAGAGAATCAGTACGATCCCAGGGTTGTAGCTCACTGTGCAAGGGTCGGAGCGGAGCTGGGGGCGGACATAGTTAAAGTCCCGTACACCGGAGACCCCGAGAGCTTTGAGAGGGTCGTTGAAGGATGCCCCATACCGGTTGTAATTGCCGGGGGTCCGAAGGTAAAGTCCGAAAAGGATGCCCTTGAGATGGTATGGGGTGCGGTCAAAGCGGGTGCAAGCGGTCTCTCAATAGGAAGGAACATTTTTCAGGCAAAGGACCCCACGCTTATGGTGAGGGCTATGTCAAGCATAGTTCACGGGGGAGGCGATGTTGAATCCGCTTTATCCATACTCGGTGAGGTGAAGGTCTAAAGACATTCCAATATACAGGAGGTGACGCGGT
>JALSHX010000027.1 GCA_026982025.1 Aquificaceae bacterium
CTCGCAGGCAAACATACAGCTTGCAATGAACCACATGAACACCAGCAACGACGATGATGCTGAGGAGGAGATTGCCCTCGCTCTCAACATAAATAAGGAAACACAGGTAGTCATAAACAGGGGGAACATAGTTGATCAGGACAACAACAACAACTCCGTTCAGCTCAATGACAACGCCCAGAGGGGAGCTTCCGGAGGAAAGGATGACAACGATGAGGCAACTTCCGCCCTCTTCATTGCCAACGCAGCTATTTCCTCCGTTAACAACGCCATAAGCGTCTTTGTGGCGGGAGATGTTTCCGGAACCGAGGGAGGACAGCTGAACAAGCAGAGCGCCCTTAATATGGGCAACTATGCTGAGGCTCAGGCAGGTGAAGCGCCCGTTGCGGTAGCAGGAAACGGTGAAACCGGACCAACCCAGCTCATATGGAATGAATACGGTGAAGAAACCGACGACGGAATTGACCCCTACACCATAACGGATCAGGACAACAACAACAACTCCGTTCAGCTCAACGACAACGCCCAGAGGGGAGCAATAGCCCTCCAGATGTACAACGTTGCGAACTCCGCCTACAACACCGCCTTTAACGCCATATCGGTGGGAGATGTATCAGAAAGCTCAATAGGTCAGACCAACGAGCAGGGTGCGGAAAACCACGTGAACATTGCCAAGGCTGAGGCAATGAACGGAACGGCCATTGCAGGCAACCTCAATAAGCAAACTCAGAATGTTCACAACGCGGTAGGGGAGGAATTTGACGGATTTGCGGTCATTGAGGACCAGGACAACAACAACAACTCCGTTCAGCTCAACAACAACGCTCAGAGAGACGCGTCAGCTCTTGATATGACCAACTCAGCCATATCTGCAGGAAACACGGGCATCAATGTTATGAGCACCGGATCCGTCAGCACAAGCACCCTCTCTCAGCTCAACTCCCAGAGTGCGAGAAACTTTGATAACGAGGCTTATGCATACACCGGAGACCCGGATGCCAACACAACCGCCATTGCAGGAAACGCTGAGATCAATGAGAATCCCGGACAGTACATTCACACCGTTCACGCCACTGTCATTGAGCAGGACAACAACAACAACTCCGTTCAGCTCAACGACAACGCCCAGAGGGATGCTTCGGTGCTGAGCGGTATTAACATGGCTCAGTCCGCCGTCAACTCGGGAATAAACATTCTCTTTATTGACGGTGATGTGGCGGACAGCGAAGTAAATCAGACCAATATGCAGTATGCCAGCAACCACAACAACTTTGCCACCGCAGACGGAGTGGCGGTTGCGGTTAACCTCAACAAACAAAAGCAGGTAATTGACAACTGCTTCTGCTCGGACTTCTCGGACACCGATCAGGACAACAACATGAACTCCGTTCAGCTCAACGACAACGCCCAGAGAGGCCTGAAGGGCTGGATAATGGTTAACGCGGCTACATCTGCCGTGAACGCAGGAACCAACATAGCGGTGGTATCCGGTTCCGTCAGCGGCTCCTCCTTCACCCAGACCAATGTCCAGACGGCGATCAACTTCTCCAACAAGGCTTCCGGAAAGATCGCCGTCACGGGCAACTGGGAGGGGGTCATGCCGTTCCCCGTACTGCTTGACCTTGATTTTTGAATTTAATGGGGGGTTCCCCTTCCCCCCTCTTTTTTACTGGAGGCAAGGATGAGGAAGCTGGCGGTCACGGGAGCGCTGATAACGGCGGGAATAGCTATGGGCGAGCCTAAATTTCTCGTTTCCTTCGGAGACGGGGGTCTCAAGAAGTACGAGATAGTTGACAACACCTGTTATGTTTACACCATCAAGTATCCCAAGAAGGATACTGACCTTCCCAAAATCATGAACGATGTCCTTGTCTCCAGCGTGATTAATGCCCAGAGGCAGTACGGAAAGAAGGGAAACGGATTTATCAACATCCGGATATCCTGGCAGGTGGTTGAGAGAAAGAGGCTCATTTATCAGGTTTGCGGAGACATCATCAGGAGGAAGTGAAATGAAAAAGTGGCTGGTAAAAATATTCTCAATAAGCTCCTTGATTTTCTTTACTTCGGTACCCGCAAAATCCGGGGATCTGGTGCTGCTGAGTGATGAGGAGCTTGACGGTATCTACGCTCAGGGTCTTAACATTGTAGCGGGAGCTGTCAGCGACATAGTGGACAGCACGCTGGGTAGCGTGGTTCAGGCTATACCTCTGGACGGATTCGTTAACCTGAACGGTTCCGTTCTGATAACGGACAACGCCCAGAACGGCGCCTGGAACCCTGTTAACGCTGCCAACTCGGCGGTCAATAACTCCTACAACATCTTCATCATCATAGAGTCGGAGCTCGTCAATCCCGAATTCAACATAAACACCATACTTGACGCAATAAACGGCAGCACCCTGGGAGGAACCGTTCAATGAAAGGGTTCTCCCTCCTCCCCCTCTTTATTGGTTCCTTAATGCTACTTTCCTGCGCTTACGTGCCGGGAAAAGGAAGCTCGGTATATGTTAATCCGGGCGTCCACCCGGGCTTAAGTCCAAGTATGAGAGTTTCGGTAAAACCCGTCTCCGAGATCAAGTTTGACAGGATAGTGAAACAGCACCTTGACTACTCCTGCGGTTCTGCCACCGTAGCAACAATATTCAACTACTACCTCGGAATTGAGATGGATGAACACGATGTCCTCAAAAAGATGTTTGAGGTAGGCAACAAGGAAAAGATAATCAAGCGCAGGGGCTTTTCTCTTCTTGACATGAAAAAGTTTGCAGAAACCATGGGCTACAGAGCATACGGTGTAAAAACCAACCTTGAAACACTTGCAGGGCTGAAAAAACCCGCAGTCGTAACAATTGTCATAGGAAACTACAAACACTTTGTCGTTTTCAGGGGCGTTTACAAGGGAAGAGTTTTTATAGCGGACCCTGCATTCGGACACACCGTTTTGAATCCCGAAGACTTTAAAAAAATCTGGTACAGAAACATAGCGCTGATCATTGAGCCTCGCGATGAGAATCAGCCGAACGGACTTGAGATAACGGAAGCGGACCTCAAAACCGTGAGTGCGGGTACCCTGAGGGGTGAGCTGATACCGCCCGTTTTGCCTGTGTACAGAAACTTTACAGACTTTTAAATGAAGATAAAAACACTTCTCCTTCTGCCTGCATTGAGTTTGTTCAGTTTATACTTTGCAGTTGCTCAGGAGGGAACCACCGGCTCCATAAGACCCGAGCAGGCTTTAACTCAGTTTGAGAGGGATTATGTTCTTCTCAAACAGTGGGAATTTGAGTTTGAGGAGAATATATCCTACACCTTTTACTCAGCAAATCAGATATTCCTTGAGAGCTTTGCCATTCTTGACCCGGTTTTCCTCACCCTCGGAAAGTTCGGTATAGAAAGTGCAAGGAGGCACATATTTGTTAACACCTTTTACCTAAGGGTGGGTCTTCTTAAGAACCTTCAGTTTGAGACGAGCGTTCCGCTCGTTTACAGATACGACATGGTTTCCGTAGCGGCGGGAGGCGGAGGTGCCGCGGATAGGGAGAGGAGTATGGACAGGGCAGGTCTTGGAGACATAGCCTTCAGCTTCAGCCTCCAGCCGATAAAGGAAACTGCCACTAGACCCGCAATGGTTGTCAATGCAGGTTACAAGACCCGGACCGGAATAGGTCCCTTTGAAATAGATCCGGAAAGACAGCTCCCCACGGGTAGCGGTTACGATTCCGCAAGAATAGGATTAAACCTTATTAAAAGTGTTGATCCAGCAGTGATTTACGGTGGAGTAGGATATATATACAACATCCCTGTTAGGATCAACAGGACCATAAAGGCGAGTGTTCCCGGACAGACCACTCCTCAGACGGTTTACTTCAAGGAGCTTGATCCCGGAGACTCATTTACCTTCAATCTCGGGATGGCTTATGCTTTGAGCTACACCACATCCGTTAACTTTCAGTACATGCAAACCTACACCCTCCTTTCAAGGATACACACCGATCAGACCATCGGGTTCGTTCCCAACTCCATCCTCAATTCAGCCCTTTTTAAGATCGGCGCGGGCATAACGATGGGTAAGAATATACCCGTCAACTTCGGCTTATATATAGGATTGACGAAGGACGCGCCGGATTACGTGATTGAGTTCAGAGTCCCCGTAAAGTTCTGATCCTGTAATGTTCTTTGACACTGTCAAAATTTTTAACGACCGTTCAAAACCCGATTAATTAAGGATCGCGGGCTTAATTGACACCTCCGTGTAATTTTATTTGACATGCGGTCTTGGAATGTTATCCCCTGAGCCTTTACTTTCAAGGCTTTAGCCCTTTTTCTGATTTTGGCATAAAACTTGCAATGAAAACGGGCAGGATGGAGAGGCTTAGGAAGGGTTTGGTGCTTCTGTCAATTGGTGTCACTTCCTACTACCTATACTGGAGGACAGGCACTTTCAATCCTGATGCACCTCTTTTCTCAGCCATACTCTATGCTGCAGAGGTTTACGGGTTTATAACGAGCCTCATGTTCTTCTTCATGGTGTGGAACCTCAAAGAGAGGAGGACCAGACCTGCGCCTCCTGGCTACAGGGTAGATGTTTTTATCCCAACGCTGAATGAAGACCTTGAAACCCTTGAAAAGACAATCAAGGGCTGCCTTAATATGCGCTATCCTCACAGAACTTATGTTCTTGACGACGGAAACAGGAGGAAAGTCAGGGAGCTTTGCGAAAAGCTCGGCTGTTATTACATAGCAAGAAAGGACAACAAACACGCAAAGGCTGGAAATCTAAACCACGCTCTAACGAGAACAGATGGAGACCTCATTGCCATCTTTGACGCGGACCACGTTCCCGAGCCCGACTTTCTGGAAAAAACTCTCGGCTACTTCTGGGATGAAAGGGTTGCATTTGTTCAGACCCCTCAGGACTTTTACAATGTGGATTCTTACCAGCACAGAATTGTCAGGGGAAAACTCTGGCACGAGCAATCCCTCTTCTTTAAAGTGATAATGAGGGGAAAGGACAGGCACAACGCAACCTTTTTCTGCGGCAGCTGTGCTGTGATAAGAAGAAAAGCCCTTGAGGATATAGGCGGGTTCGCCACCGGCACCGTAACTGAGGACATTCACACATCAATAAGACTTCACGCAAAGGGATGGAAGTCTGTTTACCACCCGGAAACCCTCGCCTACGGTGTTGCCCCTTCAACAATGAAACCTTTTAAAACCCAGAGGGAGAGATGGGGGCAGGGAGCAATGCAGGTGCTTCTGAGGGATAATCCCCTCTGGGTCAGGGGTCTTACTATTAAGCAGAGGATTAATTACATAGCGTCAATGACGACTTACTTTGACGGATTCCAGAAGTTGATCTATTATGTGGCTCCGGTCGTTGTGCTCCTGACGGGAACTTTTCCCATAAGCGTGAGCCTTGCCGAATTCCTTCCCATCTTTATTCCCCACATGGTTCTCTCCATCTGGGCTTTTGAGGAGATGTCAAGGGGCTACGGAAAATTCCTTCTCCTTGAACAGTACAATATGGCAAGGTTCGTTTCCTTTATGAAGTCTGTTATAGGATTCTTCAGGTTCGGAAAGCTCGGTTTCAGGGTTACCGATAAGAAGGTGAACGGAAACAGCAGGTTCAGGGAGGTAATTCCACAGTTTTTGGTTTTCGTTCTTTCTTTAACCGGAATTGTGTGGGCAATTGTAAACTTTCCCAAGCTCGTCAACAGGGACCTCTACCTTGCCAATATGTTCTGGGCTCTTATTAATCTCGGTCTCGCTACGGGATGTGTTGCTTGGACATTGGGTAAAAAGCAGCTGAGAAGGGACTTCAGATTTCCCGCCAACTTTCCCGCCAGAATTTCCGTAAACGGGGCAGAAACGCCCGCAACCATTGAGGACCTCCACGAAAAGGGATGTGCAATCATAGCTGGAAGGTCCCTGGAAAGGGGGGATGAGGTGAGCGTTAGGGTCCATTTTCTTGACGAGGAACTTGAGGTTGAAGGAACTGTTCTCTACTCAAAACCCTTTGACGGGATGCCACTTTACAGGCTCGGGATTCTCTTCCACGGAGTTCACGAAGGTATCAGGGATAAAATCAGAGAGTTTAACTTCAGGTTTCTGCTGAAGAAGTACATGGAAGAGATGGACAGACCACCCGAAACACCGATGCAGAAGG
>JALSHX010000028.1 GCA_026982025.1 Aquificaceae bacterium
TCAACTCTGAAGCTCAGGAAGAACTGATTGAACTTGCTGAGCTGATGAGAATTCCCGTAACCACCACCACTCAGGGAAAGGGAGCCTTTCCCGAAGATCATCCCCTCTCAATGAGGATGCTGGGCATGCACGGCACTTACTACGCCAACATGGCGGTTTACAACTCGGATCTCCTCATAGCGGTGGGAGCCCGATTTGACGACAGGGTCACTGGAAAGATAGACGAGTTTGCCCCCGATGCAAAGATAATTCACATTGACATTGATCCGGCTTCCATCTCAAAGAACATCATCGTTGATGTGCCGATAGTTGGAGATGTAAAAATTGTACTTAAAAAGCTGATAGCCGAGATCAAGAGAAAAGGAGCAAAGATAAGCCATCCCGAAGAAAGGGAAAAGTGGCTCGCCCAGATAGAAAAGTGGAAAAAACTTCACCCCCTGACTTACAAGAATTCCAGAAAGGTAATTAAGCCTCAGTATGTAATTGAGCAAATCCATGAGGCAACGGAAGGAGACGCAATTATTGTTCCCGGTGTGGGTCAGCACCAGATGTGGGCTGCGATGTTTTTCAAGTTTTCCTACCCGAGGCAGTTTCTGAACTCGGGCGGGCTCGGGACAATGGGATTCGGTCTTCCCGCGGGGATAGGAGCAAAGGTGGGAAGACCCGAAAAGGAGGTCTTCGTTGTTGACGGTGATGGGTCTTTTGTTATGACAATGCAGGAGATCATTACCGCCGTTGAGTACAGGATCCCCGTGAGGGTGGCAATTATTAACAACGGCTACTTAGGCATGGTTCGTCAGTGGCAGGAACTTTTTTACGACAAAAGGTACTCGGAGGTTGACCTGAGCGTTCAGCCTGACTTCGTTAAGCTTGCAGAGTCAATGGGGGCGGCGGGTTTCAGAGCAACCAAGCCTTCGGAAGTAAGGGAGATCATTGAAGAGTCTTTGAAAATTGATGATAGACCGGTTATACTTGATTTCGTGGTTGACAGAGAGGAAAATGTTTTGCCCATGGTCCCGCCGGGCAAATCCTACAAGGATATGATTATTGAAGACGGAAGGGGAACGGAGGCAGAAACCATGTACCTGGTAGGATAAAGGAGGATTTTTGTGGCGGACACGGTGGGCGGAGCGCAGATCACAGTAAAAAAAGCACCGAGAACGAGGGAAACGAGAAAAGGAACGGTAAGAAAACACATAATAAATGTAAAAGTAAGAAATGAGATCGGAGTCCTTGCAAGAATAGCAACACTCATTGCGGGAAAAGGCTACAACATTGAAAGCCTCTCTGTGGGTGAGACCAGTGAACCGGGAATCTCAAGGATGACCATTGAGGTGGTGGGAGACGATATCGTCATAGATCAGGTGGTAAAACAGCTACGCAAACTCATTGACACCTTGAAGGTAAGGGACATTACGGACTTACCCCATGTGGAGCGGGAGCTGGTTCTGGTAAAGGTACACACACCAACCTCAAGAGCGAGGGACGAAGTGCTCAGGATAGTTGAGATCTTCAGGGGAAAGATTATTGATGTATCACCCGAAACCTACACCATTGAAGTAACGGGTGACGAGGATAAGATAAAGGCTATGCTTGAGCTCCTCAAACCCTTCGGAATAATGGAGCTTGCAAGAACGGGAAAGGTAGCTATGAAGAGGGAGCTATTTGGAGAGGAAGGACCTCAGGAGTAGGAGGGGAAATTTTATTTGAGGGAGAAGAGCCATGGTAGAGACGCCGAAACTCTCCTCACTGGCGGGGGAGCTACTGAAGTTTTTTATGCTGTCTTCTCTTCTCTTTGCCGGGATAATAGCTTTCGTTTTTTTCTTCGTGGGAGGAGTCAACGCCTATTACTCAATCGGTGCGGGTCTCCTTATAGCACTTGCCTGGGTACTCTTTAACCTGATCTGGATGAAGGGAAAACTTGAGGAGCTTTTTGGAAGACTCCTCTACATTGTTGACCTCCTTGAAGAACGCCACAAGGAAAGAACGGTGGTTCCGATTCCCGTCCACGAAGAGGTTATGGGAATAGTTACAAGCATCAAAAACCTTATTAACAACTTTGAAGAGAAGTATCAAAAGGACTTGAGGGAGCTTGAAGATCAGATGGAGGTTATATCGGACAACTCATCAAAGATAATTGAGGCTCTTGAGAAGGTTCACGACGGCCACCTGAGGGTTGAATTTCCCTCGGGACTGGATCCGGTCGGTGCAATAGGTCAGGCTCTCCAGCAGACCTTTGAATTCTACGCGGATAGATTTAAAACGATCAGGGAAAAAATAGACAGGTGCAAGAGCATAACCTCAACTCTTGCTTTACTTTTGGAAGAAGATGGCGATAAAATAGATATAGGCGAAATTAGGCGGTTGCTTGATGAAATAAAGGTGCTGGAGGAGGACATAGAGAAGGAGCTGAGATTTATTAAGGATGCGTAAGGAGGGCTAAAGATTATGGATAAGTACGAAGAGGTCCTTCAGGAACTTATCAAGGGATCCGGTTTGGAGGGGGCGGTGCTCGTCAGTGCGGACGGGCTTCCCATATCCGCCGTTTTGAAGCCGGGGATTGAGGAGGATAGGGTAGCGGCAATGAGTGCTGCGATACTTTCTCTCGGTGAGAAGGTATCGGAGGAGCTCCAGAAGGGTATTCTTGAACAAATCACCATAAAAGGGGAGGAAGGATACATAGTTCTCACTGGAATCGGTCAGGATGCGGTTTTGACAGTTCTTGCAAGCAACGAAGCCAAGCTCGGTCTCCTTTTGATGGAAATAAAAAAGGCTCAGGACCAACTCAAGGAGGCGATAGGTTAATAAATGGCACTTACGGGGGATCTAACAACTTTCAACTTCGCTGACATTCTTCAGGTTCTCGCTAAGGATAAAAAGAGCGGTGTCCTCCTTGTGGAATGGAAGGACATGATAGTAGCGTATTATGTGAGGGAAGGAGAACTCGTATTTGCAAGACCTGTAGACAAGGTATTCAGGGTTTACACGGATAGAAACTTTGAACAGCTCATTCACAAGCTAAGAATAAAAATGGAAGACATTTACAAGACGATAGACAGATTCTTCCTTCCGAGGCTGGGTCAAAAGGAAGGTATATTTTCCTTTACCCCGGGATTTATAAAGTTTGACAGCGAAGTGCCAGTTTACTATCCTGTTGAAGAGCTGATAATGAGAGCCTCAAGGCTCCTCACCCCAGAAGAAGTAGAAAGAAAGATTTCGGAAGAACTTCTCATATTTGAAAAATCCCCCGATGCGGACGCCAAATCAAGCAAGGTAAAGCTCACGGAGGAGGAGAAAAAAATTCTTTCCCTCGTAAACGGCAACAGGACCGTCGCTGACATAAGAAAGGACGCGGGCATGGACAAGCTTACCGTTGACAGAAGTCTTTACGGTTTTCTCGCCGCGGGAATTATCAGAAGGAAGAGGAAGGAAAGGGTTCAAAAACCATTCATTACCCTCGATCTGCTCGCAAAGATAGTGGAGAAAATTAAACAGCTTTAAGGTGAGCCATGAAGGAACTTAAGAAGATAAAAATAGTCATTGCCGGTCCCTTTGCGGCAGGAAAGACTCAGTTTATCAATACCGTTAGCGAAATAAAAACCGTAGCAACGGAGCGAAAAACTTCCGCCGCGGTGGAAAAGAATGTTAAGGACTACACCACGGTGGCAATGGACTTCGGAAAGATCAAGATTGACGACGAGAACGAGCTTTACCTGTTCGGGACTCCTGGTCAGTCAAGGTTTGATTTCATGTGGGAGATACTCGGAGAGGGTGCCCTTGGGATAGTGGTGCTCGTTGACAGCACGGATCCAAAAACCTTTCACGAAGCAAGAAGGATAATTAACTTCTTCCAGTCAAGATTCCCCGTTCCGATTGTCGTGGGTGCAAACAAACAGGATCTTCCAAATGCATGGTCTGCGGACGATGTTAAGTTTGCCCTTGACATCTCCGACGACGAGGGAATCCCGGTTATTCCCTTATCCGCCAAGGAAAAGGAGGATGTAAAAAAGACTCTCCTCATGTTGCTTGAAATCATACGGATGGGGATAGAAGGCGGTTAAAATACACCGTCAATGCTCACTCCCGAAGAGAAAAGAACTATTCTCGGAATCAACTTTGCTGTTGTGTCAAGGATGCTTGGATTATTTCTTCTGCTCCCCGTCCTATCGCCTTATGTAAGGGGGCTTGAGGGTAGCACCCCGCTGCTCACGGGTCTTGCGGTCGGTATTTACGGATTTACTCAGGCTCTTCTTCAGGTCCCTTTCGGATACCTTTCCGATAAGCTCGGGAGAAAGCCCGTAATAACGGCGGGACTGCTGGTTTACATAGGAGGGAGCCTTTTGGGAGCCGTCGCGGGAAGTGCGTGGACGATGGTTGGTGCAAGACTCCTACAGGGTGCGGGGGCAATTTCATCAGCCGCTCTATCCTTAACCGCGGACCTCATTCGCGATGAAGTGAGAACCAGAGCCTTTGCACAAATAGGTGCATCTGTGGGAATTACCTTTGCCTTCAGCATAGCTTTTGCTCCTATTATCGCCGGTCACCTCGGTGTTCCTTTTATATTTGTTCTTACCGCAATCCTCTCCCTTACTGCCCTTCTTTACATAAATTTCTTTATCACCGAATCTAAAAACCACAAAAAAGAGATTGAACCTTCGCTGAAAAACATAAATTATGTGATAAAAAATCCGGATTTAATGAACATAAATGCGTCGGTGTTTCTTCTTCACTCCCTCCTTGTTTCAATATTTACCGTCGTTCCCGTTGAACTAATAGAAACCTTCGGTATGGCAAAAAGAGATCATTGGAAGATATATGTTCCCGTTATTCTCCTTTCCGTTGCCCTGATGGTTCCATCTATAATACTCGCCGAAAAAAGAGGAAGGATTAAGGAGGTTATCTATATCGGAATAATCCTCATTACCGCAAGCTTCCTCTCAGGGCTATTAGTCAGGGACCTTGTAGGAATACTGCTGATGCTTTCTCTATTTTTTGTAGGGTTTCATTTGCTTGAACCCACCCTTCCTTCCCTCCTTACAAAAATAAGCCACAGAGATCTGAGAGGCTTATCGGTGGGGGTTTATAACACAAGTCAGTTTCTCGGAGCGTTCGCGGGCGGTCTCATGGGCGGAATTGCCCTGAAAAAAGGATTTACAACACTTCATCTGATTAGCTTTTTCGTTGCCATCCTGTGGCTGGTTTTGTCATTTCCCTTATTTAAGAGATTAAAGACCTGAGGAGCTTATCCTTTTCAATAGCACAGACATCACAAAGGCGAATTCCTTTTCTGTCAAGATCCGGAAGCTTTTCGGTTTGGAACATCAGGCAATCTGGTTTATCACAGGCTTCAAGCCCTATAGACCTCCCCAATATGAATGCGGTCTCCTTGAACAGTCTGGAGAAAAAAACCTCCTCTTTTCTGTGTTCCAACCGCCTGACATTGACAATCAATACTTTTTCTTGGCAAACTTCGTAAGGCTCTTGGGTTAGAACAAGCAACCTCAAGAGGTCCGGAAAGTATACCCCGCTCAAAGAAGGAACTTTGGTCAAACTTGAAACCCTACATTCTATACCAAAGGTCCTGTATATGGATTGAGCGGCGGTAAAGAGTACTCTGTAGCCACCTGCTGACGCAGAAAGTACATAAACCTTTTTTGTAATGGTCATTTCCTTAAAGTATGGAATATGAGAATACCGAGGGCGATGGTTATTGAGGCGTCAGCAAGGTTAAAGGCGGGCCAGTAGAAATTTCCCGCATGAAGGTGTATAAAGTCCCTGACCTCACCGAGAAATATTCTGTCATAAAGATTCCCCAGAGCACCTCCCCCGATCATCCCCATAGCAACCGCAAATAAGTGTCTGCTGTCCTTTCCCGAATATATGTAAGTCACAAGAAATGCCACTACGGGAGTAAGCGTAAGAAGGGGAACCCTGATAATGTCCGGCAGGTCGGAAAAGAAGCCGAAAGCTGCTCCTTTATTGTGAATCAGGAAAAGCTTTAAAAAAGGAAAGGGGCTGTAGTGCCTGTCAGATAGATACTCCTGGGCAAGCTCTTTGGTGATCAGGTCAGCACTGAGCACACCCAGAAGAGTGTAGATGTATATTAAAGCATTTCCTCTAAAGATCTTTCCCACACC
>JALSHX010000029.1 GCA_026982025.1 Aquificaceae bacterium
CCACCCCTACTCAAATCGACACTGGAACTTGTTGGATAATGAATAAAGATAGCACATCTACCTTTTATTATCTTGTTTACAGAAAAGCTGTTAACAACTGCGACGGCCAAAGTGATTTCACCGGGGATGATGATAATTTCTTCATCAGCAGTAATGTTACAACACCGAGGAATATTGGAAAAAAACAAATAATCTTTACACTCTTTAATAACATTAATGACACCGATCCTTCCGGTTTCATAGTTCTTGACAGAGAATCAGTCCCAGATCCATCGCTTGTAAGCTGTAGTCCGGACATGAGCACCTGTTCAACGACCCTCGCCACCGGCACAGGATGGACACGTGCTAAGCTTATCGCCCTTGATCCAGATGGAAACAGATATGTTTGCGTTGATGATTCAGACATTAATACTCAAACAGGAAGTATTTATAAGGTGAACCTGAATGGAACATCTGCCACTCTTATTACAGGAGTTTGCGATCCGTACTGGAAATACACAAGTGACAATGATGCAGTATATATGCAGTACTACGACGGTGTAAATGATCAGACCATAATCCAGAAACTTAGCTTTGCTTCTGGAACAATTACAACAACAGCAACAGATTGGCTTACAATTCCAAATGGAAACTACGAACTCGTTGGAAATACCACCAATTGGCTCATCTTTAAAAAAGGTACCAGAGCAGTAATCGCAGTAAAAAAATCGGATAAGACACTTAAGGAACTGTCATCCGCAGACACAGATCCCAGTGTTTTGCTGGTATGGCCCCCCGGTGTAGTCCGAGATACAGTTACCTGGAATGAATTATCTGCAGGAACACCAGAAACCCACGATGCATGTAAATGGACGGATAATGATCCTTCAAAAACATGTACAGTGAGTTCAACATGGTCAGGTTATTTCTATAGGTCTACTATTAATGTGGGTCAATTGGAACCTTATCGTTATCTTAGAACCGATGGTGTATCCACTGACGGATCCACGCTTCAGCTCCCACAGGGAGGAACACTGAAAGCCATAGACTTCACAACCTCAACAGAAACTGTTCTGGGCACAGTTCCAAACGATAAGAGGCTGTTCGGCGTTGGATTTGGAGATTTTGTCTTATTCAACGGAATCGGTGGTGGTGAAAGCGATATCTTCTTCGCAGAACCTCTTTTAGAAAACAGTTTGCAAAGAGTTACGAATACTCCGAATAATGAGTTCATTATTTATTAGATTTTTACACAATTGCGTTTAGACGGGGGCCGTGCCCCCGCTACAAATTGCTAAAATACTCCCATGGGCTACAGGGTTGCGATAGTAGGTGCCACGGGAGAGGTAGGAAGGACATTCCTTAAAGTGCTTGAGGAGAGAAGCTTTCCCGTTGATGAGCTTGTCCTCTTTGCAAGTGAGAGGTCAGAAGGTCAGAGGCTCACCTTTAAGGGAAAAGAACACGAGGTTAAAGCCCTCTCAAAACAGCCCTCCTTCAGGGGAATAGACATAGCTCTCTTCTCCGCAGGGGGTTCAATAAGTAAGGAGTTTGCCCCCAAGTTTGCCTCCGATGGAGTTGTGGTTGTTGATAACTCCTCCGCATGGAGGATGGACCCCGATGTTCCCCTTGTGGTGCCCGAGGTAAACCCCGAGGATGTTAAGAACTTTCACAAGAAGAGGATAATAGCCAATCCGAACTGCTCCACGATACAGATGGTGGTGGCTCTCAAGCCCATTTACGACCATGCGGGAATAAAGAGGGTGGTTGTGTCAACCTACCAGTCGGTTTCGGGTGCAGGAGCAAAGGCGATAAGGGAGCTGGAGGAACAAACAAGAGCATGGTGCGAGGGAAAGCCCCTGCCCGAGCCAAAGCACATAGCCAGGCAGATAGCCTTCAACTGCGTTCCCCACATAGATGTCTTCATGGACATGGACTACACAAAGGAAGAACTCAAAATGCTCAACGAAACCCGTAAGATAATGCACGACCCCGACCTGAAGGTTTCCGCAACGGCGGTGAGGGTGCCCGTCTTTTACTCTCACTCGGAATCGGTGCACATGGAAACCAAAAAGGAAATATCTCCCGAGAAGGCAAGGGAGGTCCTCTCAAAGGCACCGGGAGTGGTAGTAGTTGACGAACCCTCAAAAAAGGAATACCCCCTTGCCGTAAATGCTCAGGGCAGGGACGAGGTCTTTGTGGGAAGGATTAGGAAGGACCTTGCCTTTGAGCCGGGTCTCGCCATGTGGGTAGTAGCGGACAACATCAGGAAGGGCGCGGCTACCAACACGGTGCAGATAGCAGAGCTCCTCGTAAAAGAAGGCTTAATCTGAGAGGCTGGCAACTCCCACGATAGAAAATATAATTAGAAATGTTCTGTCAGGTTAGATACGGGGGTGACGGTGATGGTAAGAATTGGCATAAAGCTGTTTCTTTTGATTTTTGTGCTTTCACTTACCGCCTGCCAGAGGCAGGCGGTGGATACCGCTCAGAATAAATCTTCTCAGGAGGAGGTTAAGAAGAAGGTTATAATTCCGGAGAAAGATTACGCCCTCCTGATAGTGGAAAGCAGAAGCTGTATTTACTGCAAACAGCTTAACAAGGACATAGCCACCAACACTAACATTCAGGAGGCTCTTGAGGAACTGGACCTTTTCAGAATCATGTACGAGAACTACACTCCGGTAAAGGCAAACTTCGGGGGAAAAGAAATTGAGCTTTCCGAGAGGGAGCTGGCGAGGTTTTTGAATGCCCTCTCCTTTCCCAACCTCGTCTTTTACGACAGGGGCGGTAACATAATTCTTCAGATTCCCGGCTACCTTAAGCCCAGCCAGTTCGTTTGCGTCATTGACTTTGTCAAAACGGGAGCATACCGCGAAAAAGACATTAACACCTATGTTAAAGAGAAGAACTGTGCATGAAAGCAATCGCCTTTGACCTTGACGGAACCCTCATTGACTCTGCTGAAGATATAGGGCTTTGCCTGAGGAAAACCCTTGAAGAGATAGGAATTCCCGATAAAATGCCCAGAGATGTCAGGGAACTTATAGGAGGAGGCGTTAAGGCTCTTCTTCAAAGGGTGCTGGGAGCGGAATTCAGGGAGGAACATGTTAAGGTCTTCAGAAAGCATTACCTTGCCAATCCCGTTGTTTACACCCGCCCCTTTGAGGGAATACCTGAAGCCCTGAAGGTTTTAAAAGACAGGGGATTTACACTTCTGGTGGTTACCAACAAAATGGAGGACCTTTCGCGGGAGATTCTCAAAATTCTCGGACTTCTTAAGTACTTTGATTTCATTGTGGGGGGAGACACCTACGGTGAGAAAAAACCCTCTCCCCTTCCCCTCGTCAATGCCTTAAAAGAGGTAGGTTTGGCGCCCGATCAGTCCCTGATGGTGGGTGATACAGACTCGGACATTATCAGTGCAAGGTCCGCGGGGGCGATGACCGCCTTAGCAGTTTGGGGCTACTGCGGTTCGGTGACCCAGAAACCAGACTTTATTCTCAAAAAACCCGAGGAGATAATCAGTTTAACAGGGCGAGTATCTGGTGCCTGATTGTGTGAGCGGGCTTGTAATCGGGGGCTATCTCAATAGCCTTCTGGGCATGCTCAAGGGCGCTGTCAAGCTTTCCGAGCATCATGTAGGCTCTTGCAAGGTTGATGTGGGGGTAGTGGCGGGGTTCGTAGTTGGGCGCGCTGATAGCTTCGTAGAGCCATGGAATTGCCTCCTCAAACTTGCCCTGTTCAATTAGATAGGCTCCTATGTCGTTGTAAGGGTTCCCGAAGTCCGGGTCAATCTCAATTGCTTTGAGGCAGAGCTCTATGGCTTTGTCGTATTCCTTTTTCATGCTGTAAGCCCAGCCCATGAAGGTGTAAGCCTGAGCGGTGGGCTTGATGTCAATTGACTGCTGATATAGTTCAATTGCTCTGTCAAGCTCCCCCATCATGTGATAGTTGTAAGCCTCTTCAAAAAGCCTCTGTGCCTCTTTTTCGGTAAATTCCATACCTATGTATAATAACGGAACTACAAGGGTTTTTTGCAATGTACCTTGAGTTTGAAAAAAAGCTCGTTCAGATTTGGGAAAAGATGGAGAATCTGAATGCCCTTTACAGGGGCGGTTCAAGAGAGGTAGAAAGGGACCTGAGAGAAATTCAGAGGGAGTTCAAAGAAAGGGCTAAGAAAACGTACTCAAACCTCTCCCCGTGGGAAAGGGTTAGATTAGCGAGGCATCCCAAAAGACCCCACACATCGGATTACATAAAGATCCTTATAAAGGACTTTGTGGAGCTTCACGGGGACAGGCGTTACGGAGACGACAGGGCAATAGTAGCGGGGATGGGATACTTCAGAGGAAAGCCGGTTGCGGTCATCGGACACGAAAAGGGAAGGGGAACCAACGAGAAAATTGAAAGGAACTTCGGGATGCCCCATCCCGAAGGCTACAGAAAGGCAATAAGGGTTATGGAGCTTGCCCAGAAGTTCTCAATGCCCCTGATCACTTTCATAGACACACCCGGAGCTTACCCCGGGATAGGTGCGGAAGAGAGGGGTCAGTCCGAAGCCATTGCCCGGAGCATGTTTACCATGGGACACTTAAAAGTTCCCACCGTTGCGATTGTAATAGGCGAGGGCGGTAGCGGAGGGGCACTTGCTCTGGGGGTTGCGGACAGACTCCTAATCCTTGAAAACTCATACTATTCGGTGATTTCACCTGAAGGGTGTGCGGCAATACTATGGAAGGATCAGGACAGGGTAAAGGAAGCAGCAAAGGCTCTGAGGTTGACGGCGTGGGATCTCCTTGAGCTTGGAATAGCCGATTATCTGATCAGAGAACCCTACGGTGCGGCACACTGGGATAAAAAGAGAACAGCTTATAGGGTCGGGTATTACATAAGAAGGTGTCTTGCGGATCTCCAGAGGGTTAAACCTGATCGGCTCATTGAAGAAAGGCTCAAAAAGTACGCATCCATAGGAATTTACACGGAGGAGTAATCATTCGTACGGCACTCGGGACAGAGACCGTAAATGTTAACGGAGTAGCCTTCCGTTCTGAAACCTTCCATCTCTGAGGGAATGGAGAGGTTTTCTTCCATGTAAATGTCCTTTATGGCTCCGCACCTTACACAGATCAGATGGTGATGTTCGTCCGTGTTGGCATCGTACCTTGCGGAGCTACCCCAGTAGCATACCTTTTTAGCAAGTCCCATTTGCTCGAGGGTTTCAACAGTCCTGTAAACTGTTGCAAGGGAAACGAAGGGATACCTCTTTTTCACTTCCTCGTATATCTCCTCAACGGTGGGGTGGTTGTGAGAGCCGAGAAGGATCTCGTAAACAGCGACCCTCTGGGGAGTAATCTTGAGCCCTTCCTGTCTGCATCTATCTATGAAGCTTTTAAGCTTTGCCTCCGTGTCAACCATCTTTATAAATATAACGGACGGGGATTATTTTTCAATAATCCTTTTCATGTAGGATTTAGTATATAGTCGTAGGATTCTCTATTCCTTATGAGCCTTGCCTCGCCCTTCTCAACCAGCACTTCGCCAGGTCTCGGTCTGACATTGTAGTGAGATGACATTGAGAAACCGTAAGCTCCTGCCGAAAGGACTGCAAGATAGTCGCCCCTTTCCACCCACTCAATTCTCCTGTCCTTTGCGAGGAAGTCTCCCGTTTCGCAGATGGGTCCCACGATGTCCGCTACAATGTGTTTTTGTCCCTTCTGAGAAACGGGAACGATGTGATGGTAGGCGTCGTAAATGGAGGGGCGAACGAGGTCGTTCATTCCCGCATCCACGATAACGAAGTGCTTAACTCCCTTGACTTTAAGAAACTGAACCTCTGTTAAAAGAATGCCAGCATTCCCAGTAATTGACCTTCCCGGCTCAAGAACGAGCCTCGGTTCAAGACCCTCAAGATGGGGCATAACCGCCTCTGCAAGGTCAGAGGGTGAGGGAGCTTTATCCTCGGGTCTATACTTAATTCCCAGTCCTCCCCCTATGTCTATGTACCGAATTTCAAAACCTTCCCGTGTTAGATCCTTATAAAGCTCCACGACCTTGGAAACAGCCTCGGAGTAAG
>JALSHX010000030.1 GCA_026982025.1 Aquificaceae bacterium
ACGCTCCGCGTATGCTGTAATCCTAAGAAACCAAGAGGGAACTTCCCTCTGAACGACCTCCGTCCCGCACCTCCAGCACCTTCCATCAATTACCTGCTCGTTGGCGAGTACAGTCTCATCGTGAGGACACCAGTTGACGAGGGCGGTCTTTCTGTATGCTATCCCCCTCTCGTACATCTTCAGGAATATCCACTGATTCCAGCGGTAGTACTCAGGATCACAGGTCGCTATCTCCCTGTCCCAGTCGTAGGAAAGGCCAAGAAGCTTAAGCTGCTTCCTCATGTAATCAATATTGTCTTCAGTCCACCTCGCGGGATGGATTCCTTCCTTGATCGCTGCGTTCTCCGCAGGAAGACCGAAGGCGTCCCATCCCATGGGATGAAGAACCTTAAAGCCCTTCATTCGCAGAAACCTTGCGATAGCGTCCCCAATGGTGTAGTTACGAACATGACCCATGTGAATCCTTCCCGAAGGATAGGGAAACATCTCAAGGACGTATTTTTTTTGTTCAGAACCACCGCCTTCGGCGGTAGAGTAAACACCTTCCTCCTTCCAGATCCTCTGCCACTTTTCCTCTATTTTTTTTGGTTCGTAGCGCTGCATTTTATAAAAATTATATCCCTATGAACTCCTTAACCTCGGTCTCCCTCATAGGTTTGGCAAGGTGAAAGCCCTGTCCCATATCGCAACCCATCTCATTCAGGATCTCAAGCTGTCTTTCGCTTTCAATACCTTCTGCTATGGTTTTAAGCCCGAGGTTTTTTGCAAGCTGGATTATGGCGTTTACGATGGCCCTGTCGTCGGGATCCACCTGAATGTCCCTGATAAAAGAGACATCAATTTTAAGGAAGTCAACGGGGAGCTTTTTGAGGTATGCGAGGGATGAGTAGCCGGTACCGAAGTCGTCAACCGCCACCCTCACACCCATCCTTTTAATCCTCTTGAGGCTCAGGCTTGCAAACTCAACATCCTCCATCACCGCATCTTCGGTTATTTCAAGGATTAGAAGTCCTCCCTCAATTCCCGCTTTTTTGATGGCGGATTCCACCTTGTCGGTGAATTCCTCGTCCTTGAACTGAACGGGCGATATGTTAACGGAAACGGGAATGCCCCACAGGGCAATGTTCTTGCAGGCTTCCTTCAGGATCCACTCGCCGACCTGAATAATTAGTCCCGTCTGTTCAAGAATAGGAATAAACCTTGACGGAGTAACAAGCCCCATGTCGTCGCTGTTCCACCGGATCAGAGCTTCCATTCCGAAGAGCCTTCTGTCCCTCAGGTAGTAGTATGGCTGGTAAAAGAGAACATACTCCTTTCTCTCAAGGGCTCTGACGAGGTGTTTTTCCATCAGGACGAACTCTGCAATTCGGGCGTTCATCTCCTCCCTGAAGAACTGGTAGCTGTTGGAGTGAATTTCCTTTGAGTGGGTAAGGGCGATCTCCGCCTTTTTGGTAAGGTCTTCTGGGTCCGAGCCATCGTCGGGATAAACGGCTATCCCGACGCTCACCGTTAATCTAATCTCGTCCCCGTTTGCCCTGAAGGGATCCCCGAGGGATGAGAAGATTTTTGAAACGACCTTCGGTATGTCCTCCTTTCTCGCCACATCAAGTAGAATGATCCCGAATTCGTCGGAACCGAGCCTTGCCACCGTGTCGCCTTCCCTGACCGAATCTCTTATTCTCTGAGCAAGGTCCCTCAGAACGGCGTCCCCACTCTGGTATCCGTAGGTATCGTTTATGAACTTAAAGCGGTCAACATCAATTAAAAGGACCGCGAGGATCCTTCCCATAGCCTTTGAGCGGGCAATTGAAAATCTTAGCCTTTCCATGAAGTTTGACCTGTTCGGTAGTTCCGTTACGGGATCGTAGTATGCGAGGTAGTTGATCTTCTCCCTCATCTCCCTTTCCTCCGTTATGTCCTTTCCCGTTGCCACGAATCCTATAACCTTTCCCTTCTCGTCCTTTATGGGGGTTATGCTCTCATCAAGGTAGTAAAGCTCCCCGGTCTTCTTTCTGTTTATGAATACTGTTCTGTACGACTTGCCCGATAGTATTGTATCCCACAAAGCCCTGTAAAACTCCCTGCTGTGGCGACCGGACTTAAAGAGACCCGGCTTATTCCCGATAAGCTCACTGCGGGAGTATCCCGATATTTTCTCCACAGCCCTGTTAACATACTGGATAACCCCGTCTCTGTCAGTTATTAACACCCAATCTGAGGTTTGCTCCATTGCGGTGGTCAGGATCCCCACCTGTTCTTCCTTTTCTATAAAGCCCAGGGCGTAAGACACCTCCTCTCCTATTTCTTTAACCAGCCTTTCTATTTCCTCGTCAAAGAAGTTTTCCTCCTCCGAGTAAACGTTAAAGACGCCGATTACCTTACCCTCAAGCTTTATGGGAACGGTCGCCGAAGACCTGAAACCGTACTTGACCATCTTATCCCTTAAAGCTTTTGACCCGATAGAGGAACAGCTGTTGCAAACTATAATTTCTCCTGTTCTCACTGCCTTCCCGCAGGGGACCGACCCGGTTTTTAAATTCCTGTTAACAACGCTTATTGCTTCCTTGAGAAACTTATCCGCCTTGCCCGCCTTTGCGACTATGCGGACCTTTGAGTCCTCAAGAAGACCCATCCAGCAGGCGGTAAAGCCCCCGATTGAGTGGGAAATCTTGCAGATCTTGGAAAGGAGCCTGTCCCTTTTTCTCTCGTGGAGAACTATTTCACCGATGGCAGAGATAGTCTTATAAAGTCTGTTTATTTTCTGAAGCCTTTTTTCCGAATCCTCAAGGTTTCTTTCAAACCTCCACCTTTCAATGGCGACTCCGAGGATTCCCGCTATGGAACCGACGAAGTCAAGTTCCTCCTCGCTGTAGCTTCTTGACATCTTGTGGTAGATGCAGAGGGTACCGAAGGGTTTATCCTTTCCCTTGATAGGGAGGCATATTCCGCTTTTTAGGGATAAAAGGTAGGTGTCGGGAGAGAAGCTGAAGCGGTCTTCCTTTGAAACATCCTCAATAACAACGGGCTTTTGTGAATAGTAGGTGTAGTAAAACTCGGTTCCTTCCTGAAGAGGCAGTCTGTACTTTCCGATTATGTTCTTCTTAACTCCTTCACCCGCTCTCAGAATTCCCTCTCCCGACCCTGCGGGAACCTCATAAAGAACAACGAGGTCCGCCTTAAGAGCCTCTTTTATCCACCTGACGGTTTTGTCAAAGAGCTCCTTTAGTTCTCCCTCAAGAGCAATGTAGAGAATGTCTTCAAGAACCTTGCGCTTTGTTATATCCCTTGCAACCCCAACAAAACCTATAACCTGTTCTTCCTCTATCACCGGTATGAGCCTGTCCTCAACCCAGATGTAATACCCGTCCTTGGTTTTAACCCTGTAAATCCGCGTTTTTGCTTCCCTCTCTCTGATGAGTTCCTCAACGACGGTTACCACAAGCCCCCTGTCTTCGGGATGAACGAGGTTAATCCACAGGTGGGAATCTTCAAGGAATTCGGATGGATTGAAGCCCGTTATGTCCTCAACCTTCGTGTTTATGTACTCAAGCTTTGCGGTGACGGGATCCTCGTGACCTTTGAGACTTACCATGTAAAGGATGTCGTTGATTAGCTCAAGAAATAGGTTCTGACCGCCCCGGAACATGCCTATTCTTAATTTATATCGCCACCTGACGGTTATAATGAAGTCATGAATCTGCCTGATGAAAAAGGATACTTTGAAACCTTCGGCGGAAGGTTTGTCCCGGAGACCCTCATGTCCGCCCTTGAAGAGCTGGAAAAGAGTTATCTGAAGTTAAAAGAGGATTCGGAATTTAACAAAAAGCTTAGAGAACTCCTTGAAAACTACGCAGGAAGACCTACCCCTCTTTACTTTGCGAGCAGGCTCACCGATTACGCAGGAGGAGCCAAAATTTACCTCAAGAGGGAAGACCTCCTCCACACGGGTGCTCACAAGGTCAACAACACCCTCGGTCAGTGCCTCCTCACCCTTCACATGGGAAAGAGGAGGGTTGTTGCGGAGACGGGAGCAGGTCAGCACGGAGTTGCCACCGCAACAGCATGTGCCCTTCTGGGGCTTGAATGCACCGTTTACATGGGAGAGGAAGACGCACGGCGTCAGTCTCCCAACCTGTTTCGCATGAAGCTTTTGGGAGCAAAGGTTGAAATAGTAAAGAGCGGGTCCAGAACTCTCAAGGATGCTATAAACGAAGCCCTCAGGGACTGGGTCACCAATGTAAGAACGACCCACTATGTTCTCGGTTCGGTGGTGGGACCCCATCCTTTTCCCATGATCGTCAGGGACTTCCAGAAGGTAATAGGTGAGGAAACGAGGGACCAGATTCTAAAGCTTGAGGGAAGGCTCCCCGATGCTGTGGTTGCCTGCGTGGGCGGAGGTTCCAACGCAATGGGAATTTTCTACCCCTTCATTGAGGACAGGGAGGTCAGGCTTATAGGAGTTGAGGCGGGAGGGCTGGGAACTGAAACCGGTAAGCATTGTGCCTCTTTAAATGCGGGCTGTGTAGGCGTCCTTCACGGCATGAAAAGTTACTTTCTCCAGAACGAGGAGGGACAGATCCTCCCCACCCACTCCATCTCAGCGGGTCTTGACTACCCGGGCGTTGGACCAGAACACGCATGGCTTAAGGAGACGGGAAGGGCTGAGTATTTAACCGCCACCGATGAGGAAGCCCTTGAGGGATTCAGGCTCCTTTCAAGGCTTGAGGGTATCATACCTGCCCTTGAGTCCGCTCATGCCGTTATACGGGCAATTGATGTGGCAAAGGAGGTGGGAAAGGGAGGCGTAGTGGTGATAAACCTTTCGGGCAGAGGAGATAAGGACCTGAACCATGTTATGAATTACATTAAAGATAAGGATGGAAAAGCTAAAGATCCTTGAAAAGGTACTGATATACGACAGGCTCCTCAGATTTACCATAGACCTCCTCTCGGGAATAAGGTCGGAGGTAAAAGCTGACCTTGAGGAGGTCCGAATACTCAGCGAGTCCTTTTTAAAAAACGAGGAGAAGAGGGAGATAAGGGAGTTTCTCAGGCACGTGAACTCGGAGTTCCTCACCGAGCTTAACGATGTTCTGGAGAGGATTTACGACCAGTACGAGCTGTTTAACTTTGACATAACCTTTCTTTCGGGAATACCCGAAGAGGTTGAAAGAGAGATCTCACGGCTGAACATCGTTGAGGTCATAAACGGTGAGCTTGAAAAACTAAGATCCCTGCTTGAAAAGGCGTGCTGTGATAACAGCTACGGGGAAAACAGCCGTGCGGTCCTTGCTCCCTTCCTTGTTTACTGCCGTTTGATTAATCACGCTATTGAGTTCAATAAAAAATTTGAAAATTTCTGAAGGAAGACATAAAATTAAAGGTAGAAAAAACTATAAGGAGGTAAAACAATGGCAAGAAAGGGAAGAAAAAGAGGAGGTCCGAGGTATAAAAGGGTATCAATCTCCCTGCCAAAGAGACTTTACCTAATTCTCAACGGCATTGCTATGGGAGATGACAAAAAACTTAACAGGTTGGTCAAGGGCATACTTGAGGATAAGCTTCAGGAGTCAACGGTTGCCGAGCTTGAGCTCTACCTTAGAAAGATAGAGGAGGAAGAGGAAAAGGTGGAGACGGCTGAGGCGAGCTCATAATACGACCTGCTGATGTTCTTCCGCCGTCTCCGAAACTTCAAGCCCTACCGGACCGAAACCACAGAGGCTCGGGTACGCCTTTCCTCCAACGAGCTTCCCTTCTCAATACCTCCCGACCTGATGAGGAAGGTTTCCGAGGAGATAGCCAGCTCCGACCCCTCAAAGTATCCCGATCCTTCCGCTGGGGCATTGAAGGAGGTCCTTGCCGACTTCTTCGGAGTGAACTCAAATAATATAGTTCTGGGCAACGGGTCGGATGAGCTTATTTACTACCTTTCCGCGGTCGTCGGGGAGCAATCGGAGGCGGTCCTTATCACC
>JALSHX010000031.1 GCA_026982025.1 Aquificaceae bacterium
TCTCCTTCTACCTCTTGACCCTTCACCCCCACTCCGAGTTAAAGTGCGTTGATGAAGATGAGGTGAGTCTTCTTTATTCCTTTATTTGTGAGGAACTTGCTGATATGCGATACACCCACTACGAAATTTCAAACTGGGCTAAGCCGGGCTTTGAGTGTTTCCATAACCTTATCTACTGGAGAAGATTGCCCTTTATCGGTCTGGGCACTTCTGCGTGGGGATTCACAGGAGGGGTAAGGTATCAGAACCTGAGGAATCTCCGTCTTTACGAAGATTTCATCCAGAAGGGCAAGGTTCCGACGGAAAGGGAAGAAATTATCGGACCTGATGAGGAGCTTGAAGAGAGAATTTTTCTCGGCTTGAGAACGATGGAGGGAGTTGATGAGGGCTTATTGAAGGTTCCCGAACATCTATGGAATTTCCTCCGTAAAGAAGGGGGAAGGATCGTAATAAAGGAGGAGTTCATGATCCTCTCCAACGAGATTATTTCTCAACTGCTGGTTTATAATTCTTTTTTGAGTAAAAGCTCGGAGGTCTGTCATGGCTAAGGTTTACTATGATCAGGACGCATCCCTCGGTCCTCTTCAAAATAAAAGGGTAGCCATCCTCGGCTACGGATCTCAGGGCCACGCACACGCTTTGAATTTAAAGGACAGCGGTATTGAGGTGGTTATTGGTCTTCACGAAGGTAGCAGGTCAAGGGAAAAGGCTAAAGCGGACGGATTTGAAGTAATGACTCCCTCCCAAGCGGCAAAGAACTCAGACCTTATAATGTTCCTCGTCCCCGATACGGTCCAGCCTGATTTGTACAACAATGAAGTAAAGCCAAATCTTGAGGACGGAAAAACCCTTGCCTTTGCTCACGGTTTTAACATTCACTTCAGGCAGATAGTTCCTCCCGAAACCGTTGATGTTTTCATGGTAGCTCCCAAGGGACCGGGTCATCTGGTCAGGTGGATGTATGAGGAAGGGAAGGGTGTCCCTGCCCTCGTGGCCGTCTTTCAGGACGCAAGCGGAAGGTGTAAGGATACAGCCCTTGCCTATGCAAAGGCGATCGGTGCGACAAGGGCGGGGGTGATAGAAACTACCTTCAGGGAGGAAACGGAAACCGACCTCTTTGGCGAACAGATGGTTCTGTGCGGTGGGGTAACAGCCCTGATCAAGGCGGGGTTTGAAACTCTAATTGAGGCGGGATACCAGCCGGAAGTGGCTTACTTTGAGTGCCTCCACGAGCTGAAGCTCATCGTTGACCTCATTTACCAGTACGGAATTTCTGGTATGAGATACTCAATATCGGACACCGCCAAATACGGGGATGTAACGAGGGGGGGCAGAATATACGAAGTGGTCAAGCCCATAATGGAAGAAACCCTTGATGAAATTCAGAGGGGTGAGTTTGCAAAGGAGTGGGTACTTGAGAATAAAGCGGGAAGACCCGTTTACAACGCCCTCCTTGAGAGGGACAGACAGCACCTCATAGAAAAAATTGGAGAGGAACTTCGTAAGATGATGCCGTGGATAACCGGTAAGGAGCTCAAATGAACCTGACCAGCAAAAGGGATGCGCTGAAAAAAATATATCTTCCCCTCGGACTTGCAATAGCCAGAACGGGAATTCACCCGAACCTAATAACACTCATCTCCCTATTCTTGGGAACCGCTTCGGCATACTTTTTTTATCATCAAAAGATCCTTACGGCGGTGGGGCTTTTTGTATTGTCGGGCTTATTTGATCTCGTTGACGGGACCGTTGCGCGGGAAAAGGACAAAGCATCCAAGTTCGGGGCGGTCTTTGACTGGATTGCCGACAAGTGGGTTGACGGCTTCGTTCTGGGAGCAGTAGGCTTTGCCTTTGCCTCCCCCTTCACTGCCATAACAGCAGTTACCGTTTCCCTGCTCCACTCCTTCATAAAGCCGACCGCGTACGCAGAAATTGGATACTCGGAAAGGGTAAGGGGGAAGATAAGGGACCCCCTTGAGGGAATAGGCTTCTTCGGGAGACCCGAAACCCACATCTCGCTGGTGATTTTTGCACTTCTTGAGAGAGCAGGGTTTCCTCTGGGACTCGGCTTCGGAATCAAAATAATAACCGTCCTCACCCTTATATCCCTTCTGGTAAGGGTCATTTACCTTTACAAGAATTACGGAAAGGAGTACGAGTAATGGAAGAAAAACCTTACATAGTCATAGTTTCGGAGGTAAGCATTGACGGAAAGCTGACCCTTTACAGAGGTGCATCAAGCAAGGAACTGATGAGTTTAATGGACGAAGAAGCTTACAGGTACCTTCACGAGATAAGAGCCAAGGTTGACGGGATCATGGTGGGCTGTGAAACTGTTCGCACCGACAACCCCAGCCTTACCGTCAGGTATGCAAAGGGGAAAAATCCCGTGAGGATAATACCGTGCTCAACCGCCAATGTACCCCTTGATGCTAATGTACTAAACATATCGGAAGCCCCGACCATAATAGTAACAACGGAGAGGGCTCCGCAGGATAGGATTGCAAAGATTAAAGAGAGGGGGGCAGAGGTCATCGTTGCGGGTGATGAGCTCGTAGACTTTGACCGTCTCCTCCCCATGCTTTACAGGAGGGGAATAAAGTCCCTAATGGTTGAAGGAGGGGCATCAATAAATTGGGAATTCATCAGAAGAAGGATAGTTGACGAAATTAGAATAATTCACCTCCCGGTAATCGTCGGAGGTGAGAACGTTCCTACCCTCGTGGGAGGAGAGGGTTTTAAGAAGCTCAAAAACCTCCTTCACCTGCGTCTCAGGTCCCACTTCAAAAGGGGAAACCACCTTATTACCGAGTGGGAAGTTGTGAAGTAAATTATTAATAACACCGTAAAAGGGTTTTCCTCAAGGAGGTTTACACGATGGAAGAAAAGGAAAAGATTGAAGAAGAGGTTCAGGAGGAAATTGAGACCCTGAGGTCAAGGGTTGCTGAGCTTGAGGAAAAGGTTAAAAAACTTGAAACAATTGCCAAAAACTCAAACATAAGGGCATCCGACCTTCAGAGGGAGCTTGATTACTTCAAGGAGAGGTACAGAAGGGACCTTGAGGAGCAGAAAAAATACGGTGCGGAAGCACTCGCATCCGACCTTCTGGGAATAATTGACAACTTTGAAAGGGCCTATGAAGCAGCACTCAGCACCAGAGACCACGATTCACTTCTCAAAGGGATTGAGATTATCCTCTCAGATCTCAAAAAGGTTCTTGAAAAGCACGGAATTCTGGAGATAGAGGTTCTGGGAAGGGAGTTTGATCCCTTTACCGCGGAAGCGGTTGAAACGGAGGTATCCCCGGACCACCCGCCCAATACGGTGGTGAAGGTCATCCAGAAGGGCTACAAACTCCACGACAGGATAATAAGACCTGCAAGGGTTGTGGTTTCCATCAGAGGACCGGAGGAAGCCGAAGAGGAGATTACATGATGAAGATAAGGTACCGGGACTTTCACAGAAAGATCGCACCCTTCAAGGACGAGAGTCTTGAGGACCTCCTTGAAAAGCAGGTTAACGAGTGGATAAGATTAAACAGAGTAAAGGTCATCAATGTTGAAACCCTGTGGCAGAGGAACGCCCACCTTACAATAGGCGTAAGGGTCTGGTACACGGTGGGTGATGATGAATGAAGAGGGCGGGAATATTCATAGACGGGACAAACCTTTACTTTATTCAGAGAAACTTTCTCGGATATAAAATTGACATAGTAAAGTTCGTTGAGTTTTTCAAGAGGTTTTACGAAATTTACAATGTATTTTTTTACCTCGCCTACAGGGAAGAAGACGAAAAACAGGAGAAGTTCTACAAGATGCTAACCTTAAGCGGAATAACGGTCGTCAGGAAGCCCCTCAAACAGCTCAAGGACGGTTCCTTTAAGGGAAACCTTGATGTTGATCTGACAATTGACATGCTCCTCACCAAAGACAACTACGATGTTGCGGTGCTGTGCTCTGGCGACAGCGACTTTCAGAGACTAATAGAGGTTCTCAGAACCTTCGGAAAGGAGATCATCTGTGTATCAACCAGAGAAAGCTCCTCCATTGAGCTGGTCAATGCTGCCGACAGGTTCATTGAGCTCAGGGATATAATTGATGAGATCAAACTTGAGGAGCAGTAAGATTGAAGATTTACACAAGGGAGGAGTCAGAGTTTTACAGAACAGCGGTTATCACCGCTGTTGAGGTTTTTGAGAAAAGAGGCTTTAATTACCTGTACCTTCCTGTGTGGGAACCACTTAGCATTCAGGAGAAGGCTCTCGGAGAACTTTCCAGAAACTCACTTACCTTCAGGGACTTTGAAACAGGTGATCCGGTGGCTCTCCGCCTTGACTTTACAACTCAGGTAGTAAGGTATGTAAGTCTTTTAAGGGAAAGGAACTTCCCGATTCGCTTTTATTATGTCGGACCTGTTTTTGAGTACACCTCTCGCCTTGACCAGAAGGAAGAAGCGGGAGTTGAAATTATCGGTGACAGATCCCTGAAGGCGGATTGCGAGGTAATAATCGTTTTGTGGGAACTTCTAAACAAACTCGGATTTGATGACCTTACCGTTTCAGTGGGACACACAAGCGTTGTGGAAACGATCCTTCTTGAGGTGGAACAGTCAAAAAAGAATGAGGTGAAAACCGCGTTTAGGGAGAAGAATATAACCTTTTTGTCCACCATCTTCGGTCAGGATTCAACCCCCACCAATCTGGTTATCAAACAGGGGGGCTACGAGGTCCTTGAAGACCTTGAAAATTACAATCTTCAGGAAGTTGCCCTTCAACTTGAGGAAGTGGGTAAAACCCTTGAGGCAGAAGGTGTTGATTTTATTTTCGATCTTACAGAAGTCAGGGATTTCCCGTACTACAGCGGTATAGTGTTTGAAATATTCCACAAAAGGATGGGCTCACCCGTGGGCGGTGGAGGAAGGTATGACAGGCTCTCTGCAATAGTTGGTGAGGAGTTTCCCGCAACGGGGGGAGCAGTTTACCTGTCTAAATTAGTTCCTTGAGTTTATCAAGGTAATTGAGCTTCTCCCATGCAAACTCTTCCCTCCCAAAGTGTCCGTAGCATGAAGTTTGCCTGTAAATGGGTTTTCTTAGATCAAGAAACTCTATAATTTCGTAAGGCTTGACCGGGAACACTTTCAGTACCGCTTCCTCAATCTTTTCTTTATCAACCGTTTCGGTGCCGAAGGTTTCAATGTCAAAGGCAACGGGCTCAGTAAGCCCGAATGCGTATCCTATTTGAACCACGCACTTCCGGGCAAGCCCCGCAGCAACCACATGCTTTGCTATCATCCTTGCCATGTAGGAGCCGGACCTGTCCGTTTTGGTGGGATCCTTGCCGGAGAATGCACTTCCTCCTGAAAAACCTATATCCCCGTAGGCATCGGAAACGATCTTCCTCCCCGTCAGTCCCGTGTCCGCAACGGGTCCTCCTATGACGAACCTTCCTGTGGGGTTTACCCTAACCTGTGTTGAAGGTCCCATCAGTTCTCCGGGGACCTCCTTCTTAACAATTTCCTCTGTGATCATCTCCCTCAGATTTTGAACAGATACATCGGGATCGTGATGTGCATAAACCACTATGTCCTTAATGGAGGTGGGTCTTCCGTCCTCGTAGTCCATTGTCACGAGAACCTTTCCGTCCGGTCTAAGAAAGGGCATTTTTCCGGTTTTTCTCAGGTTTGAAAGCCTCTTAGTAATTGCGTGGGCAACGGTGATGGGCCATGGCATAAGCTGAGGAGATTCATCTACTGCATAACCAACAACTATAGCCGTATCACCGGCACCCTCCCTTGACACTCCAAGGGCTATATCCGGACTCTGTTCGTCAAGGGAAGTGACCACCGCACAGGTATCCGCGTCAAAGCCCAGTTCCGGGCGAGTGTATCCGATGTCCTTTACCACTCCTCTCACAACGGAAGGAATGTCCACGAAGCTCTCCGTTGAGAGCTC
>JALSHX010000032.1 GCA_026982025.1 Aquificaceae bacterium
GGAGAGACTGGGCTATAGGTTTAACAACAGAGAGGTCCTGAAGCAGGCTCTGACCCATGTTTCTTACGCAAGGGACAGGGGAACGAGACATTACGAAACCCTTGAGTTTCTCGGTGATGCTCTTCTCAACTTTCTGATCGTTGACATCCTCGTTGAGGAGTTTCCCAGTAAAAGGGAAGGCGCTCTGGCATCTCTTAAAGCCTACCTTATCAGCGAAGATTTCTTTAATGAACTTGCTAAGGACCTTAACCTCGTTCCCTACATTCTTATAAGCAGGGGAAAAAAGAATGTTTCAATTATAGGTGACGTTTTTGAAGCCCTCTGGGCGGCAATTTACATTGACAGCGGTAGAGATGTCAATCTGGTAAAAAGGGTTTTCAGAAACCTATTCAGGGAAAAAATAATTGAGGTTATAAGGACACACCGTATAAAGAAGGACTACAAAACCCTCCTTCAGGAAATTACTCAGAGAAGGTGGAAGGAAAGACCTTCGTACAGGGTTATTAGCGTAGAGGGTCCTGAACATGCAAAAGTTTTCACCGTTGAGGGTTCAATTAAGGAATACACGGCTCTTGGCAGGGGGAAGAGCAAAAAGGAAGCGGAGCAGGAAGCGGCAAGAAATCTTGTCAGGAAACTCTCAGCCGATGAATCCTGAGGACCTGAGAGATGTGTAGTACTCATCACCGATGATGATGTGGTCAAGAAGGGAAAAACCCATAAGCCTGCATGCCTCCGAGAGTCTCTTTGTAAAAGAAAGGTCCTCGTCCGAAGGTTCGGAATTACCTCCGGGATGGTTATGAGCAACGATAATACCGTAGCAGGACAGCTCCACGGCTCTCCTCAAAACGTCCCTCGGCTCTGCGTAAACCCTATTTAAGGACCCAACCGCCACTACCTCAAAATCCAGTATCCTGTTGCTCGTGTCAAGAAACATTGCAACGAGAGTTTCCTTCCTTTGATCAAACTTATCTTTTAAAAATTCATACGCGTCACCTGGTCCGAGTATTCTTCTGCCGTTAAAGGGCTCCCTTATTCTCTTTGAAAGTTCAATTAATGCTTTTATCTCCGAAGCCTTAGCAAAACCCAGCCCCTTTATTTCCATTAGTTCCTCAATGCTCATCTGCTCAAGCTTTTTCCAACCTATATCAATCAGAGCCTTTGAAAGACTCAGAACATCCGCCTCCCTTGTACCCGTCTTGAGAATTACAGCAAGGAGCTCCGCATCCGACAGGTGTCCGGGTCCATGTTTTATAAGCTTTTCCCGGGGTCTGAGGTCAGGCGGAATCTCCTTTATGCTTTTTATCGGATACTTCACACCTCCTCCCTCACCTTTTCTTTTTCTATCATAACCTTTTCAACCCTTCTGTCCGTCCGGGACACTACCTTGAATCGGTACCCGGCAAGCTCAAAGACTTGGTTTTCATCAGGGACCCTTCCAGCGAGGTAGGAAACGAGACCACCGACCGTGCTGTAATTGCCCTCGGGAACTTTAACGCCTATTATTCTGGTTAGTTCGTTTACTTCAAGCTTTCCGTCAACGATCCACCTGTCCCTGCTTATCTCTTTTATTAGCTCCTCCTCTCCCCTTTCGGTTTGAATGCTTCCCATTATTTCCCTGAGAATGTCCTCAAGGGTTAAAATTCCGATAATTAGACCCCTCTCGTCAACGACCACGCCTATGTGTTCTTTATTGTTCTTAAAGGTTTCTATGACGTCGGGAAGGGGGGTGTACTCGGAGAAGATCAGGATTTTTTTGACATATTTTTTAATGGGTTCTCCGGGCTTTGCTCCTATCAGGTCATACGCACTGATGTACCCTGTGATATCGTCTACCCTGATCCTGTATACGGGGATTCGGGAGAACCCGCTTTCCTTTATCTTTTCTATTGCCTGGTTTACGCTTGCGTTTTCGGAAATCATAACGGTTTCGTAGAGAGGTCTAACTATTTCCCCTGCTCTTCTGTCTTTGAAGGAAAGAATGTTGGAGATGATCAGTCCTTCGTAGTCAGCAAAGGTTTTATTTTCCCTCAGGAGGTCTATTATGTCGTCCCTTCTTATTACCTTTCCCGATGTTGCAAACCTCCTGGAAATGAATCTGCTAATTAGCTTAGATAGAACGAGGATCGGTTTTACGGGAATTCTGATCTTATCAAGTATAAACAGGCTCGGAACGGCGATCTTAGTTGCATGGTGTTGAAAAAAACTTTTGGGTATTATTTCACCGAAAACTATCGTAAAGATAACGAGGGTTTCCGCAAGAAGAACCTCATAGCCTTCAATTGCGGGAAAGTATCGGGTCATTGAAATCAGGGCGAGTGTGTAGAGGGTTGCGGCAAAAACAATGCTGATAGTGTAGCCAAGCATCGTAAGAGTTATGTATTCTTCGGGATTTTCAAGGAAGTGAAGGAGGTACTTTTGCTTACCCTTTCGGTATATAGCTTTAAGCGTTCCTTTATCCGCACTAAGGAGTGCAATCTCCGAACCTGCAAAGAAGCCTTCAAGGGCTATAAAGAATGCCACTCCGATAAAGAATCCTAATAATTCCATCCGATAGCTATCCTGTCCTGACCTGCATAATCCTTATATATCTTAACCTCTGTCAGACCTGCTCTTAGCAGGAGTTCCTCAACGATCCTTCCCTGATCGTGTCCTATTTCAAAAGCTACAAAACCGCCTTTTTTGAGGTGTTTTATCAATTGGGAAGAGATCCTCTCATAAAACTCGTATCCCTTCTCTCCTCCTATCAGGGAATTATATCCCTCCATTTTAACTTCGGTGGGTAGATGCTTCCAGAACCTCTCGGGGATGTACGGAGGATTTGACACGATAAAGTCAAATACCTTATCTCCAGCAGGTTTGAAGTCTTCACCACGAAGGAGTTTGAGTCTGGACGCAACGCCGTGGTGGAGGGCATTTTTCTCCGCCAGCCTGATAGCCTCCGGATTGGTGTCAGTTGCAGTCATAAGAAGGTGATTCCTTTCAGCAAGAAGGCTGATTGAAATTGCACCCGTTCCAGTTCCGATTTCAAGACCCTTCATATAAGAGTCCGGATTAATTAAGGTCAATACTTTTTCAACCAGCAGTTCCGTCTCCGGCCTCGGTATTAAAATTCCTTCCCTGACGGCGAAGCTCCTTCCCATAAAGTCCCACTCTCCGATGATATAAGCTGTGGGAATCCCTTTTTTTCTTTTTTCAATGAGGCGGTGAAATTCCCGTTCAAGATCGCTTGAGACTTCACTTTCTTCCTTCAGGAGAACCTCCGCCGGTTTTATCTTCAGTAGGTGAGCGAGGATTATCCGTGCTTCCTTTCCGAGGTTCTCCGGCACTCTCTCCAGCAGGTCTTTCAACTTCATTGATTGCTTCCCTCTTTAAGATGGAGCCCTTTTCGCCTCTCGGGATAACGGACAGCAGAACAGCGAGGAGCAAAAAGATTCCGCCCAGCCAGTAGGTCAGCTTGGTGAGTATGGTATCAACACCCCCCGCACCGAAGATAGACTGTCCCATTGCACCGCCGAATGCTGCACCAACATCTCCTCTGCCCTTCTGGAGAAGGGAAATAACTATTAAAAGAACCGCAACGATTATGAAAAGTGTTAGAAGTGCGTAATACATTACCGGTTAATATTTTAATCTATCCCCCGTTGATCAGCTTTAGAAACTCCTCCCTCGTTCTCATATCCTTCAGGAAAACTCCTCTCAGGGCAGAGGTGGTTGTGATATGCCCAGGAGACATTGCACCCCTTATGGACATACACAGGTGCTCTGCTTCTATGACTACTCCAACACCTTTCGGTTTTAGCTCCCTTTCAAGGTAGTCAGCTATTTCCTCAGTCAGCCTCTCCTGTACCTGAGGCTTTAATGAAAAGGACCTTACGGTTCTGACCAGCTTTGACAGTCCGCATATTACTCCGTCCGGGATGTAAGCTATGTGAACCTTTCCGAAGAAGGGGAGCAGGTGGTGTTCACAAAAGGAGTAGAATTTAATATCTTTGACGAGGACCATCTCGTTGTAATTTCCGAACTCATCAAAGAGCTTCATGTCAAAGTGTCTGAGTCGGTCAAACTCCTCCCACATCCGTGCAATCCTTTCGGGAGTTTCTCTGAGCCCTTCTCTCTCGGGATCCTCTCCGATACCTTCAAGGAAGAGTCTTACAGCTTTAATTATCTTATCCCTGTCAACCAAGACATCCTCCAGAGAGGAAGGATAAATTATATGTCAATGGCATTTTTATGATTTACCGCATTCAACGAGGAATCTCCAGAGGTTATCCGCCGTGAGGGATGCAATTTCTTCCCTTCTTCCCCGAAGAATGCCCATCGTTTTATAGAGAAACACCCTTTCAAGGGTTCCTATCATTACCGCAAGGGCAAAGTCCGGGTCCTGGTTAAGTATGCCTTTTGCCCTCATGTCGGAGAGCAGTTCCCTTATAAGGAGGACGGGAATTCTTTTAAACCTTCTCACCTCTTTGCCTCTTAAGTAGTGAAATATGTTTAAAAACTTAAAGGCGTCGGGATTTTTAAAAGCAAATTCAAGAAAGGACCTGACCACCTTTGAGAATCTTTCCCTGTCAGACGCGGTGTTTTTTATCACCCTGTCAAGGGTTTCGTAAAGCATTGATGAGTACCTTCCGAATAGCTCGTGAACTATCTGGTCCTTACTGTCAAAGTGTCTGTATATTGCACCTTCCGTTATTCCAACTGCTTTTGCAATGTCCCTTACGGTGGTTTCCCTGATTCCTTTCTGAGCAAAGAGCCTCAATGCTTCGTCAAGAATTGTTTCTCTTGTCCCCGTCATCAATAAACATTGTAATACCCGCCACTCCGTAAGCCCCGTTTTTGTAGCAGACCTTGATTTTCTGCCAGGTTATTCCCCCGAGGGCGAAGACCGGAATATTGACGGACTCCGCCACCTCCCTGATTGCTCCCGGTCCGAGGGGTTTGGCTTTGGGATGTGATGATGTTTTAAAAACAGGGGAAATTGTTACGAAGTCCGCACCATCTTCTTCCGCTCTCTTGGCTGACTCAGGAGAGTGAGCGGAAAATCCTATGAGAAGGTCCGGAAACGCCTTCCTAACCACACGGGTGGGCATTCCCTTTTCGGGCAGGTGGACTCCTTCAGCTCCCACTGCTTTTGCCACATCGGGCCTGTCATTTATCAGGAGAATTGCTCCGTACTCTTTTGTTAACTTCCTTACATTCATAGCGAGCCTGTACAGTTCTCCCCCCGGAAGGTCCTTTTCCCTGAGCTGAACCATTTTGACGCCTTTTTCAAGAATCCTTCTGAGGGTTCCGAGGAAGTCGGTCCCGTAGGTTCTTCTATCCGTTATTGCGTAAAGCCTTGGTAGTTCCTTCACCGTGGTATATAATATATCTCTCTCAGCCGGAGTGGTGGAACTGGCAGACACGCTGTCTTGAGGGGACAGTGCCCTTCGGGGCGTGCGGGTTCGACTCCCGCCTCCGGCACCATTAAAATCCACGGTTTTTTTCCAGAAATGGGGGATTATTATTTTTTGCGGGGGGAGGATTTGAACCTCCGACCTCCGGGTTATGAGCCCGGCGAGCTACCAGGCTGCTCCACCCCGCGGAAATATTATATCACTGACAGCACTCGCCTTTCTGCCTCTTTTGCACCTCTCTCCAGATGAGGTAGGCGGAGCCCGCTATGAGGATCAAAATCAGAAAAAAATCGGTCATGATCTTTAATTTATACTGATTTGAGAGGATGAAGGTTTCTTTTGTAACAGTCGGGTGCAGAATGAATCAGTTTGACACCGATCTTCTACGCTCAAAGTTCTTCGCAGAGGGCTATGAAGTGGGTGAGGGCTTTGAGAAGGCAGATGTGTATGTTATAAATACCTGCACCGTTACTTCGGGGGGGGACAGAGCCTCAAGGCAGGCCATATTCCGGGCTAAAAGGGCAAATCCGAAAGCTCTCGTGGTG
>JALSHX010000033.1 GCA_026982025.1 Aquificaceae bacterium
TAATTGGGGAGGTAAGCAGGATGTTGAGGTCAGGATTCATTTTATTTTATCTTTGCCTCGGTTCTGTCTTTACCTCCGTAGCAAAGGTTTACTATGTTAGCCCCTCTGCTTCTTACACTGACTCCTGTTCCAAATCAAACCCGTGCAGTTTTCAAAAGGCTCTCGATTCAGCCAGTAGAACCATTGAAGATGACATTATAAAGGTTTTACCCGGAACATACATGATCAGTGATACCCTTACTTACGAGTCCCCAGGCGGCAGCGGTTCCCTTACCATTGAAGCATTGGATACCTACAACAAGCCTGTGCTGGACGGTGGGCGTCAAGTTAAGATAATGGTCATAAACAACGATTCAAATAATAACTATGTTGGGGATTCCGGTGAAGTCATAAAGGTATTAAACATTATTTTCAAAAACGGAAAGGCTTCGTGTTGCTTTGAGGAGAGAGGTGGAGGGCTTGAAGTAAGGACAGGGAAAGCAGATGTGATAATAGAAGGGTGTGAGTTTCTGGAAAATACCTCCCAGCAAGGTTCAGCAGGTGGTCTTGGCGTTTCTACAAATGGAGGAAATGTTGTCTTGAAAGAAAATATATTCAGGGGAAACGAAGCCAATGTCACCGGCGGAGGAGCATGGATATCAGCAGATACCCAAGGACAGGTTGAAGTTCTTCAAAATACCTTTGAAGGTAATGTAGCTCTTTTTAATGCATCCGGCACAGGTGCCGGGGGAGGCCTTCGGATAAGCGGTGGCATTGTCAAAGTAGAGGATAATGCCTTCAAAAGAAATGGGGCAAATGGCAAAGGTTCCGACCTTTCTGTTGAAAGCTCCTCCAAGGTAGAGATCATATCCAACACTTTTGAAAAAAATACCAAGAATGGTGCTTTATACGTTGAAGAAACCGTTGGTGCTGATGATATCCTAATTGCCAATAATATATTCATTTCCAACGGTGGTACCTATAACCCGCAGGGTGGTGGTATATATCTTTATTTATTGGAAGATCCAAACCGAGGAGCGCCGAGGGCGGCAGTGATTAATAATACCTTTTATGGGAATGATGCAGATTTGGGAGGGGGCTCTTCGCATGGTTACAGGGAAGAGAAGTATCCTTGTATTTATATAACAACATTTTTTGAAGAAACAGAGCGGATTTTCCCGGAGATGATGTTCGTATTCAAAATACAAGTGATACCATTATTCGCCTCTTTCACAACAATTTTTCGGGAAACGCTGATTTTTGGGGAGGTTCAGGAGCTATTGACTCTGAAGATCTATACATTGCGGACACATACAACTATTCCCATACTGGTAACATGCAGGAAGACCCCTCCTTTGCAGAGGCTTACAGGCTTAGCGAGGTGTCTCCGTTAATTGAAAAAGGAACAAACGATCCACCCCCCGGGTTTTCCCTTCCGGAGGATGACAAAGATGGAAGTGCACGGATTATTGACGGAAATGGTACAAGTCCTAACCTGCGCCGACCCGTTGTTGATATGGGTGCCTATGAATTTGGAATTGTCCTAAATGTTGAAAAAGTCGGTTCCGGAAAGGTTACCTCCTCTCCGGATGCGCCCAGAAGGATTGAATGCGGCAGTAAATGCAAGGAGAAATTCCATAGAAACGCAACTATAACACTTACTGCAAGTCCCGGACCGGGCTTTGTTTTTCTGAAGTGGGAAGGAGATTGCACTTCCTGTTCTTCAACCACCTGCCAGATAATCCTTAATTCGGACCAAACCTGCAGAGCCATCTTTATTCAGGTTTCAGGTGGCGGTAAGTCAAGCGGAGGGTGTAATACAGGTGTGCAGACGGTTCCCGCTTTTATTTGGTTGGCAGTGCTTTTGATCTTCAGGAGGTTTCTCCACCGGTATAGATTATGGATATTAAAATTTTTTAGATGAGGGGATACTTTGTAGTTCTGATAACCTGTCCGGTGGAGAAGGGAGAGGAGATTGCCCAGCTCATTATAAAGGATAGGCTGGGGGCTTGCGTCAACGTAGTACAGGAAGTCAGCTCAATTTACTGGTGGAAGGGAAAGATTGAAAGGGACAGGGAGTCCCTTCTTGTGGTGAAAACCAGTGCGGAGCGTCTGAGCGAGCTTACCGAGAGGGTGAAAGAGGTTCATCCCTACACGGTTCCTGAGATAATAGCCCTTCCCATAATTGCGGGAAATGAGGACTACCTTGAGTGGATTGAGGAGAGCCTTCAGTGAGACCCCTCCTCCTTGAGCTTGAGGGATTCACCGTTTACAGGGAAAAACAGACCATAGACTTTAGCAAACTCAACTTCTTCATCATTCAGGGAAAAACGGGGGCGGGTAAAACCTCCATCGTGGACGCCATAACCTTTGCCCTTTACGGAAGGGTTCCCAGATACGGCACCCAGAAGGCTCACAAAATGGTCCTTTCCAAAGGCTCAGACAGGATGAGGGTTGCCTTTGAATTTTCCGTAGGCTCAAAAAGATACAGGGTTGAGAGGTTCCTCAGGACAAAGCCAGAGGAGTACATTGTGAGAGCATACGAGGGGGAGAGAAGGCTAAATCTCGGAAAGTCAGAGGTTGAAAGGTGGGTTGAGGAGATCACCGGTCTTGACTACAGGACCTTCACACGAGTCATTCTTCTTCCTCAGGGTGAGTTTGATAGATTTTTAAAGCCCTCCTCTCCGAAAGAGAGAAGGGAAATCCTCATAAATCTGCTGAACCTTGAAATCTTTGAAAAGGCACGCCAGATAGCCTCCGAGCGCTACAGGGAGCTTTTGGGCAAAAAGGAGGCGATGGCAGGGGAAATTGAAACCCTTGAAAAGCTTGACCCGAAGGAGCTTGAATCACTCCGCTCGGATAAGGAAAGAATTGAAGCGGAAAACAAAAAGTTAAATACAGAAATTCAGAACCTTGAAAATCTCCTGAGAAAGGCGGAAGAGGGCTATTCAATCAGGAAAGAGCTTGAGGAACTTGAAGGAAGATTGAATGACCTAAAAAAGAGGGAGAAGGAAATCAATGGAGTAAGGGAAAGAATTGAAAGGGCTGAGAAGGTTCTTCCCTACATCCCTTATGTGGAACAGGCGGAAAAGTCGGAGGCACAGCTAAGGGAAAAAAGAATTGAGAAGGAAAAGATTCAAAAGGAAATACTCAAAAAAAGAGAGGAACTAAAGGATGTAAACAATAAGCTAAAGGAGGTTGAGAAAAAAGCAAAGGAAATTCCAAAACTAAGGGAGGAATTGGAAAGGGTAGCGGTGCTTCTTGAGAAGGTTTCCTCCGCCAGAAGGGACCTCGCTGAGGCGGAAAGGAGGAAAAAAGAAGCCATGGAGAAGTTAGAATCCGCACGCAAGCTGGAGAAGGAACTCAAAGACAGGGAAGAAAGGATTGCAAAGGGCGAAAAACTCATTGAAGAACTTAACAGAGAACTTGAAGAACTCGCATTTGACGAAGAAGAGTACATAAGGGAGGTGGAGATCTCCAAAGAGAGAGAGTTTCTGATTCAGACAAAGAGCAAACTTGAGTCAAAAAGGAGGGAACTTACCGGAACCCTTGAAAAACTCTCAGCCCTGAAGGAAGAGGTTGAGGCACTCAAAAGTAAGGTATCCCTCAAAGAGGATGAGGTAAAAAGGGCGGGTGTTCATCACCACGCCTCAGAGATAAGAAGGGTCATCAGAGAGGGAGACGTCTGTCCCGTCTGCGGGTCGGTTTACAAAGGACCTCCCGAGGAAAAGGGTCTTCTTACCTTTGAAGAGCTTTCCCGGGAACTTGAGAAGCTTGAGAGCCTTCTTTCCCAGAAGGAAAAAAACCTCACGGCTCTTGAGGAAAAAAAGTCAATACTTGAGTCGGAGGTGGAGGCACTTGAGAAGGAAATTAAAGGAAAGGAAGAAATCCTTGAGGGAGATTCTCCAACACGGGTAAAAGAGCTTGAAACAAAAAGGAAGAAGAAGAGGGAGAATGAAGTCAAGCTAAAGAAGTTCCACGAACGGCTCTCCCAGCTCCTGAAAGAAAGGGAAACCATAAGCGTCAAGATCCAGACCCTTAAAACCGAGGCATCGTCCCTTGAAAGGGAATCCGCCAAGCTTTACGAGTCGGTGCGAAATGTTCTCAAAACAGCCGGCGAAAAGGATGTCATAAAGGCGGAGAAAAACCTGACCAGGAAGAAGGAGGACCTCTCAGGATACATAAGAGACCTTGAGGAAAAGGAAGAAGAACTAAAGACCCTTGAAAAACAGAAAAAAGAGGCACTCGTGAGGCTTGAGACATCCCTTGAGGAAACCGACAGGGCAATCAAAAGCCTTGAAGAAGCAAGAGATTCTGCTCTCAGAAAGCTGGCACCGATCTTCAGGGAACTTGGGGGAATTGAAGAGATCAAAGCTACCTCTGTCAAAGAAGAGGATCTTAAAAAGTTGAAGGAAATCGTTGAAAACCACGATAGGGAAAAGAGGTCGCTGGAAGAAAGAATAGGGATTTTAAGAGATAAGCTGAAAGACCTCGGGCGAACGCCCGAGGTGGGTGAGCTTCAAAAAAAATTAAGTTTTCTCAAGAAGAAACTTGAAGAGAACTCCGAGAAGATAGGACAGATCAGGGAAAGGATGAAGGTGCTTGAGGAAGCTCTTGAGAGAAAAAAGAAGCTTGCCGATGATATAAAAGAAGTGAACGAGAAAATAAGAATTTACGAGATTCTAAAGGAGGACCTCAAGTCCGACAGGCTTCAGGACTTTGCCTCTTCTCTGATGCTTGGCAAGATAGTAAGGAAGGCGGGTGAGTACCTGCTCAGTTTCACCGGTAATTACGAGTTTCACCTTGACGAGAAGGGCGATCTTGTTGTAGTTGACCGCTCACGGGGAACGGAAAGGGCTGTTAACAGCCTCAGCGGGGGAGAGACCTTCCTTGCCTCCCTTTCCCTTGCCCTCGGGATAAGCGATGTTCTCTCAGCCCGCGCCCATCTTGAGAGCCTGTTTATTGATGAGGGGTTCGGAAGTCTTGACGAGGAAACGAGGGAGAGGGTCAGCGACATGCTTGAGGTGATCAAACAGAAGATAAACAGAATGGTGGGAATAATTTCCCACATACCTGACCTCGGCGACAGGTTCAACCAGAGGATAAGGGTCCTCAAGGAGGAGAGGGGATCAAGGCTTGAAATTTTCTACTGAAGCTCCCTCAGGGAAGATGAGAGGGCTTCAAGAAAGGCGTCGTTTTCCTCGGGCTTGCCCACGCTTACCCGGAGGCACCTTTCAAGAAGGGGCATGTAGGAAACATCCCTTACGAGTATTCCCCTCCTCAAGAGAGATCCGTAAACCTTCTGAGCGGGAAACTCTGTTTTGAAGAGGATGAAGTTGGCTCTTGAGGGGAAGGGAATTACTCCATCTATTTCCTTGAGCTCCTTGAAAAGCCTTTCCCTCTCCTTCACCACGATCCCGACGGACTCTTCAATAAAGTCCCTTCCCTCTCTGAGGATTACCGAAGCCATTATTTGTGAAGGCTGGCTTATGTTGAAGGGGAGCCGAACCTTTTCAATTTCTGAGGCAATCTCTTCCTTTGCAATAAGGATCCCCACTCTCAGCCCAGCCATTCCGATTTTTGAAAGGGTCCTGAGGACAGCCGTGTCCTCCCTTGAAAGGGCATCATCAAGGAATGTCTCACCGCTGTAGTGGTAGTAGGCTTCATCAATTACCGTAAAGACGCCCTGATCCCTGAGGGTAGTGATCTTTTCCCTCGTGTAGAGGTTTCCTGTGGGATTATTGGGAAAGGCAAAGTAGGAGAGGGCAAAGGGAATTGATGAGGCGGATTCAAGGCAGGAGGGTAGATCTATGTCAAAGTTCCCGTCCAGAAGTGTTGAGACGACCGTTC
>JALSHX010000034.1 GCA_026982025.1 Aquificaceae bacterium
CGGCTCAAAGGTAATTTCTTTTGATGGAAAAGAGGCAAGAAGGATCAGAGGATTCACAGATGTTTTCAGGGCGGGTAAGGGAGTTGCGGTGGCAGGACAAAGCCCGTTCTCTGTGCTAAAGGCTAGAAATTATCTCAGGGTGAAATGGAGCGAAGGTCCAATGAAGGGGATGGACCAGGATAACATCGTCTCCCACTTCCTTAAGAGCCTCAAGAAAAAAGGACTTGCTGGAAGGTCCGACGGGAAGGCAAGGGAGGTAATAAAAAGATCCCGGAGAAAGGTTAAGCTTACATACATTCTTCCTTACCTTTACCACGCCTGTATGGAACCCATGGCGTGCACTGTTAACTATGATGGTAATAAGTGTGAGATTTATGTTCCCACTCAAAACCAAACTGCCGTCCTGGCAAAGGCGAGAAAGATTCTTGGGCTTCCACCGGCGAGAATAAAGGTCATTACTACCTATCTCGGGGGTGGTTTCGGCAGAAAGTCAAACGCGGAGTTCGTTGAGGAGGCACTCCTTATAGCTAAAAGGCTGAAAAAGCCCGTTAAGCTCTTTTACACAAGGGAGGATGACATCAAGTCTGGATGGTTCAGACCCATGTGCTCGGCACACCTTGAGGGGAGCGTTGATGAAAAGGGAATGCCCGATGCCCTTTATTTTAAAATTGCGGTTCCTGCTGTCTTTGAGTGGGCTGGTAGAAAAAGGGGAGGAATTGACCCCGCGGCTCTCTCAGGAGTTGCCAACACCTTTTACGAAATACCTCACATACATGCGGAATTTGTAAAGGTAAAGCTTCCCGTTCCCGTCTGGTTCTGGAGATCTGTTGGACACAGCCACAATGCATACCTGATGGAGACATTCCTTGATGTCCTTGCGTCTCTCGGAGGTAAGGATCCCGTTGAACTCAGGCTGAACCTCCTTGAAACCAATTTCAGGGCTTACGAACTAATTGAGTTCGTCGCGGAAAAGGGAGGGTGGCATAAAGGTCCCGTTGATGGTCAGGCTCTTGGCTTTGCCTATCACTATTCCTTTGGTACCCATGTAGCACAAATGGCAGAAGTTTCATACGACGATGGCAAGGTTAGGGTTCACAGGGTAGTCTGTGGTGTGGATCTGGGACCGAAGGTACTTAACCCTGACCTGGTGATCCAGCAGATGGAAAGCGGAATTATAATGGGAATCAGCTCCTTCCTCCACGAAGGTGTCATTTTCAGAGACGGAGGACCCTCCAGTTTAAACTTTGACACATACCGGATACTCGGGATTCAGGAATCACCTGCGATAGAAGTTTACATAAAGAAGTCCGAAGGAACCCCGGGAGGAGTAGGAGAACCGGGGGTTCCGCCTGCGAGTCCTGCCGTTGCCAACGCCCTTTTCAGGATCAAAGGAGAGCCGGTAACATGGCTTCCTTTCTATAGAACCATGTCCTAAAATACAAGGTTATGTTCAAAAAGGTTCTTATAGCTAACAGGGGTGAAGTCGCACTAAGAATAATAAGGGCGTGTAAAGAGCTCGGTATAAAGACTGTCGCCATATACTCCGAGGCGGATGTTCGCTCCCTCTATGTGAAAAAAGCGGACGAAGCCTATCTAATTCCCGGTGATCCCCTCAGGGCTTATCTGGACTATGTTCGCATTGTTGACCTCGCAAGGCAGGTGGGGGCGCAGGCCATTCACCCCGGATACGGTTTCCTCGCTGAGAACGCAGACTTTGCCCGTTACTGCATGAGGAGGGGGATAACCTTTATCGGACCCACCCCCGAACAGATAGAGGTCTTCGGGGACAAGGTGAGGGCAAAAAGAGTAATGTCGGAGGCGGGACTGCCCGTAGTTCCGGGTTCTGAAGAGCCTGTAAGAAGCGTTGAGGAAGCGGTGGGTCTAGCAAAGGAAATCGGATTTCCCGTAATGCTTAAAGCCGCCTTTGGAGGGGGCGGAAGGGGAATGAGGGTGGTTAGAGGCGAGGAGGAGCTCAAAACTGCCTTTGAATCCGCATTCAGGGAAGCGGAGGCATACTTCGGAAAGGGTGACATATTTATAGAGAAGTACATTGAGAATCCCAAGCACATTGAGGTTCAGGTTCTCGGTGATAGATACGGAAACATAATCCATCTCGGAGAAAGAGACTGCTCAATTCAGAGACGGCACCAGAAACTGATTGAGATTGCTCCCTCACCCTCCCTTTCAAAGGAGCTGAGGATGAGGATTCTCGGAAACGCGGTAAAGGCGCTGATGAAGGTGGGTTACGAGAATGCGGGAACCCTTGAGTTTCTTGTGGATCAGAACACCGGTGAGTACTACTTCATAGAGATGAACACAAGGCTTCAGGTGGAGCATACAATAACAGAGACCATTACGGGTGTTGACATAGTGGAAATGATGATACGAATAGCTGCTGGAGAGCCCCTCCCGTTCCTTCAGAGTGATGTTACATTCAGGGGTTACGCCATTGAGTTCAGGGTCAACGCGGAGGATCCCAAGAAAGGTTTTGCCCCCTCACCGGGGAAGATAACAGCCTATTACTCTCCGGGAGGTCCGGGGGTTAGGATAGATGCTGGAGTTTATAAGGATTACATCATCCCCCCCTTTTACGACTCACTGATAGCCAAGATGACGGTTTGGGCACTTACCTGGGAAAAGGCTGTTGCAAGGTCAAGGAGAGCCCTTGATGAGTTCATTGTTAGGGGCGTTCCGACCAACATACCCCTTTACAGGGAGATGGTCAGGGACCCTGACTTTATTCGGGGAGACTTCGGCGTTCGCTTCCTTGAGGATAAGATCTCCCGGGGGGATTATGACTTTGAGGTAGAAGGAGAAATTGATAAGGAGGACATAGTTCTTGCAATATCTGCGGCGGTAGCCGCTCATTACGGTTTGTAATTAACTTTTACGGGTTCGCTTTTTCTTCCGTATTTGTTGACCGCCCTTATTTCAAAGGTAACCTCCCTGCCGGGATCGGGCAGTGAGAAGACATTTTCCCTGATCGGTGTGGGGGTCAGGAGCGACCCGTCCATCAGCACTTCAAAGGACACATCCTCATCCCCGTGCCACCAGTAAATGTAGATCCTGCCTTTTTTGCTGACGATTCGGGGGTCCGTGGGAGGTTCAGGGACCGGAGGTTCTCTGGCGATAACTTCAATTATTCGGGGAAAGCTCTCCGATCCGTTTATAACCCCCGTTATTGCAACCCTGTAATCCGAAAAATTCCTTTCAATTGAAGCCCGCTTATCTTTTACCTCCATTATCGGCTTGGGTACCACGAAGCCTTCATCGTCAAGGGGGTAAATGCGGTAAGCTCCATAGCCATCAAGATGTAGGATGACACTATCTTCTGAAACTTCGGTAATAACCTCAGGAGGCTCGCCTCCCGCGGGAGGAACGCACTCCTTCCTTTTTTTGCCAAGTTTGTGCCTGACCCTGAAGCAAAAGCTCCTGCCGTCAATTCTCATAAGGTAATTGCCTTTTTTTATAAACCCTTGGGCAGAAACTCCCTCCTTACGGGGAAGCACATAAGTTACATCTCCTATTCTTTTGACCGAGTACCGGGGTTCGGGGAGCGGACTGGGCGGTTTTTTTATTCCGCAACCGGTGAAAAAAAGAGGTACAGTTGTAAAAAGCAAAAACGATAAAAGCCTTATGGCCATATCTAAATCAAATTTTATACAAAATTCAATGCAGTAGACCGCAAGGTTGACAAGGAGTGATTTTTAACTAAAATTAAACCTGCTCAAAAGGGTCGCAGGTTCTCTGCAGGCTTTTAATCGCCATTTGGAGGTGGGTAGAATGAAGAGAAAGGTTAAATACATCATAAATCTTGACTTTATAGAGGAAATTCCTCTCAAGGAGAGGATAGAATTAAAGGAAGTAACTGATAAATTTGCTTTCAGAACCAACAATTACTATAATTCATTGATAAATTGGGATGATCCGAACGACCCTATAAGAAGAATAGTTATTCCAACCACCGAGGAGCTTGAGGTCTGGGGAAAGCTTGACGCATCAAACGAAAGTAAGTACACAAAGGTTCACGGTCTGGAACACAAGTATCCCGACACCGCCCTTCTTCTCGTCACCGATGTTTGCGGGATATACTGTAGGTTCTGTTTCAGAAAGAGGCTATTTATGAACGACAACGATGAGGTTGCAAGGGATGTTTCTCAGGGTCTTGAGTACATCAGGAACCATCCGGAGATTAACAATGTGCTTCTGACGGGCGGTGACCCCCTTGTTCTTGCAACCTTCAAATTGGAGAAGATCCTTAAAGCCCTTGCGGAAATCCCTCATGTGAAGATCGTCCGAATCGGCTCCAAGATGCTTGCGGTTAATCCCTTCAGGGTCCTTGACGATCCCGACCTTCTTAAGCTCTTTGAGTGGTTCAACTCCGTTGAGGGCAAACAGCTTTACCTGATGAACCACTTTAACCATCCCCGTGAACTTACAGAAGAAGCTGTCTCTGCTGTTAGGCTCGTTGCGGGAACGGGAACGATCATGACCAATCAAACACCAATCCTGAAAGGGATTAACGACGATACGGACACCCTTCACTCTCTCCTTGAAGAACTTTCTTACATAGGGGCAACCCCCTACTATGTCTTCCAGTGCAGGCCCACCGCGGGCAACAAAACTTACTCAACGAGGATTGAGGACACCATTGACCTCGTTGAAAGGGTGAGGTCAAGAATGTCGGGGCTCGGAGCAAGGGTTCGCTATGTTATGTCCCACGAGACGGGGAAAATTGAAATTCTCGGAAAGACGGAGAGCATGATATTCTTCAGATACCACCGCGCTGCTGATCCGGAGAACGCGGGCAGATTCATGGTTTATAAGAGAAACCCTGAAGCCCACTGGTTTGACGACTACACCCATCTTCTTGAAGACTACAGGGTTGAAACCCAGCGGGAGTATGTGTAACTTACAATATCTGAATGGAAGTTTCTCCCTTCTACATTCTTCTTGCAAAACTTGAAGAAGAGATAAGCTACCAGAGGAAAGTGGTAAATACATACCTCTTTGCCCACCAGAGGCTCACTCAGGAGATCTTCCTGAGGTCTCTTGACATCCTCAGGAGGACAGCCCAGACCTTCAAGCTGATTTCCCTCATCCTTGACGAGCTTGACACTCTTAGTGATCGCTATATGAAGGAACAGGCGCTGTTAATGAGTTCCGAATGCCTTTCCCTCACATCCCTTCTGCTTCCCGCAATTGAAAGCACATCCCCAATCTTTCTTGAAAGCCTCGTTATATCCGACGAGCCAATACTTGAAAGGATTGAGTCCCTTGCGGAGTACCTTGAGACCTCCCTTCAGGCGTCTGAGAACTTCTCTGCTGACGAGGCGGCAAAAACCGTTGAGGAGATTCAAAGAACCCTTGAGTACCATATCAGGGTGGGAGAGAGAACCCTTGGTAAGATCCTGTGAATGAAGCTATTTATCGTTGAGTCTCCCACCAAAGCAAGAACTATTCAAAGGTATCTCGGAAGGGATTTTGTGGTCAGGTCCACCTTCGGGCACATAATGGACCTCCCGAGGAGGGAACTCGGCGTTGACGAGGAGACCCTTAAGGCGAGGTATGTTTTCCTTAAGGGAAAGAAGAAAGTAGTTTCATCTCTGGAGAGGATAGCAAGGAAAAGCGATGAAATCTTTATAGGAACGGACCCCGACAGAGAAGGAGAGGCGATAGCTTTCTTCCTATACCAGCTGTTAAAGAAAACGGGGAAGCCTATCAGGAGGGCGGTGTTTTACG
>JALSHX010000035.1 GCA_026982025.1 Aquificaceae bacterium
GAATATGCGGGAGTTAACGCTCAGGTTCTGATACACAAGATTCCCGGAGGGATGATCTCCAACATGGTTGCACAGCTCGTTGAGGCAAATGCTGTTGACAAGATGGAGGAGGCACTTGCCGAGGTACCCAACGTTGAAAAGGACCTCGGTTATCCACCCCTTCTTACTCCCTCCTCCCAGATAGTCGGTGTTCAGGCGGTTCTGAATGTAATCACCGGTGAACGTTACAAGACAATCACAAAAGAAGTCAGGGACTATGTAGAAGGTAAGTACGGAAAGCCTCCGGGACCCCTGTCAAAGGACCTGGTGGAAAAGATTCTTGGTCCGGGCAAAGAACCCGACTTCTCCGTTCGTCCCGGGGATCAGGCTGACCAGCAGGAGTGGGACAACGCAAAGGCTGAAGTTGAAAAGCTCCTCGGCAGACAGCCGACCGAGGAGGAGATCCTCCTTTACATTCTCTTTCCAATGCAGGCTAAGGAGTTTCTCACCCTCAGGGAGAAGGGAGAGCTCCATCCCGAACCAATTGAGGATCTTCCCGAAGTTGCCGAGACAGAGGCGGGAAAGGTTGAGGGAGCTGCTCCTGTTGAGTTTGATATTGTCTATCACGGAGATAAGTTCAGGGTTAAGGTTGAGGGAGTTTCCCTTGAAGAACAGCCCGACAAACCGAGGAAGTACTATGTCAGGGTTGACGGACGGCTTGAGGAAATCCAGCTCTTTCCCAAGAGGGAGGCTATCCCTGCCGGAGGTTCCTCTGTGACTGCACAGGAAACCACCGCCGAAGGCGGTATTCCGAAAGCCACCGAAGAGGGTGATGTGACACCTCCCATGCCCGGCAAAGTTGCCAAGATCCTCGTTAAGGAAGGGGAGCCCGTTGAACAGGGTCAGACCGTTGCAATCGTTGAGGCTATGAAGATGGAAAACGAGATCCACGCTCCCATAGACGGGATAGTTAAACAGGTTTTTGCAAAGGTGGGGGATCAGGTGAACCCGGATGACGCCATTCTCAGAATAGTCCCTCACAAGGAGGACAATAGTTACCAGTAGTGAAAGTAATTAGAGTCTCCACCCCCAGCCAGATGGAGGATCTCGGGGAATCTCTGGCGGGTAATCTGGAGGGAAAGGAGGTTATCTGCCTCAAGGGCGAGCTGGGTTCGGGAAAAACCACCTTAGTTAAGGGTTTAGCAAGAGGTCTGGGAATAAAGGAGGGCTATCAGGTTCGGAGTCCCACCTTTACCATAGTTAACGAGTACCCTACCCTCAGAGGAAAGCTGATTCACATTGACCTCTACCGTGTGCCCGACTTTGACTGGACCGAGTTTGTGGGGGAGGGAATCCTTGTGATTGAGTGGTGTGAGAAGGAAGAAAACTGCGATATTTTTGTTGAGATAGATATAAAAAACGGCGAAAGGGTGGTGAAGATCAGGAGCCCTTGAGCCACCTTGCGACCTTCTCGCCCACCGTCTCTCCCCTCTCAACTCCTCCGTCTCCCAGTTCTTTTGCGAGCCTTTCTATTAATTTCCTCTGGGACCTCGTCAGAGTTTTGGGAATTTCAACCCTGAAGGTTATTATGAGATTGCCCCTGCCCTGATGAGATGGGAAGCCCATCTGGGGGAGGGTCTTTGTAGAACCGCACTCGGTCCCCGGCTGTACGAAGACCTCAAGCTCTTCTCCCTCAAGGGAGGGAACCCTTGTTGTTCCCCCCAGAACCGCAAGGGGGTAGGAAATGAAGTGATCAATCAACAGGTCCTTACCCGCCTTTTTAAAGACTGAATGTTCCTTGAGAAAGACCTTGAGGTAAAGGTCTCCCGGTTCTCCTCCGTTGAATCCCGAATGCCCTTTACCCGGAACCTTAAGAACATCGCCATCATCGGTGCCTGCGGGCACGTTTACCCTGATCTTCGCCCTCACAGTAGCCCTGCCCCTTCCGAAGCATGTGGGACAGGGATTTTTGATTATAAAGCCCTTTCCCCTGCAAACGGAACACGGACGGGGAAACTTGAATATTCCGCTAACCCTCCTGCCCTTACCCTCACAGGCGTGGCAAACAACGGTCTCCGCCCTGCCGACCACACCCTTGCCCTCACATTGAGGACAGTCTATCCACCGTTCGTAATCAACCTCCTTCTCACCGCCGAACGCGGCTTCCTCAAGCTCAAGGTAAAGCTTCATCCTTATGTCCTGACCTCTCCTTGGCTTCTTACCCCTTTCCCTTTCGCCCCTGATTATGCTTTCCACAAACTCCTGAATGTACTCAAGGAAGTCCCTGAACCTATTTTCGTCCCCGCTTCTTAGAATCCTGTCGTACTCAGCCCTTTTCTCCTCGTCAGAGAGCACATGGTAGGCTTCGTTTATCTCCTTGAACTTCTCGCCCGCCTCCGGGTCGGGGTTTCGGTCAGGATGGTAAAGCCTTGCAAGTTTCCTGTAAGCCTTCTTTATTTCGTCGTTCGTGGCGTTTCTGCTGACTCCGAGGATAGAGTAGTAATCCTTAATGGCTGATTTCATCCGTTAATTATAATGCTGTAAATTCCCCTGTGGATCAGCAGAGGATCATACTCACCCAGTTCCTCAAACATCCAGCCGTCTCCTCCGGTGATTACAATGGGAAGTTCTTTTTTGAAGTTTTCCACCCACCGCTTCGCGGTATTTTTTATATAAAAATAGCTCTCAAGATAAATTCCGCCCCTGACACACTCTTGGGTTGACCTCCCCACAAGGACTTCCGTTCTGCCCGGTTCAAGGATCGGTATTCCTTCCGCCCTCGTGCCGAGGCAGTTTCCCTTAAGGCGCGGTCCTGCAGTGATGAAACCACCCTTGAATACGCCTTCCAGCAAAAGGTCAACTACAATAGCAGTTCCAACGCTTACGATTACCGCGGACTCAACGCCCTTAAGCATAACAGAGTAAGCATTAAGTACCCGATCTGTTCCAAGAGTTTCCGGAGTTCCGTAATCAACTTCTATGGGAATGTCCCTCTTTTCAATTATTCTCAACCTATCTCCAAAAATGTCCCTTAGAGTATCCTTAAAGCTTTCCCTTACGCAAACTGCACCAACAAGGTCGTAATCTCCCTCAAAGGATTCAAGGTCATCGTGCCTCACCCTCCCGAGGTCCATCGCCGTACCCCCCGTGAATTCACAGAGGTGTGCGGTGGTGTTGCCCACATCCACGCTGAGGACCTTCATAACCATGAAACACCTTCTTGGGATGCCTCCAGAGTCAAAACCTTCCCTCCGATGGTATCAATGATGTTGGCAAAGCTCTCGGCCACCCCACGGGAAGCTTCTTTTTCTACAATTGCCCCGATGGTCGGTCCCGACCCGCTAATGTAAACCGCAAGGGCACCTGCTGAGTACCCAGCCTTCACCAATTTATCGTAGCCCTTGATTAGCTTGCTCCTGTATCTCTGGTGTATTCTGTCTTCAACGGCTTCTCTGAGTAAACTGTAATCTCCCATTGTTATTGCCACCACGAAAAGGCTTGCCCTCTGAATGTTAAATACCGCGTCATGAAGGCTCAGCTCTTTAGGGAGGACCCCTCTTGACTCCTCAGTACTTATCTTGTAGTCGGGAATTGCGAAGACGAGGGATAGGTCCTTCGGAAATTCAATCTTCTTGAATACACCATCTGCGCAGATCACAAAGCCTCCGATAAATGCGGGAAGCAGGTTGTCCGGGTGCATTTCAAACTCAAAGGCTATTTTGAGTTTTTCCTCAAGGGGAAGGTCACTGCCGTGCAAAATGGAAAATATCTCAATTCCTGCGACTATTGCGGTGGCGGAGGAGCCGAGTCCTCTTGCGGTGGGTACATTTACCTCCTGTTTTAATCTGAAGGGCTTTACCTCAAAGCCATCTATCTCACAGCACCTTTTGTAAACCTTTATGACGAGGTTTCTTTCATCCCGGGGAAGGTCCTCTCCTTCTCCCTCCGCCTCCACGCCGAAGGCGTCAGCTTTTTCAACTTCAAAGGTATTGTAGAGGTTAAGTGCAAGACCGAAGGTGTCAAAGCCTGAACCGAAGTTGGTGGTGGTTGCGGGAACTCTCAGCTTCATGAGATATATGATAGCTTACGATGAACACCGTCATAAATCCCTTGCGGGGTGCGTGGTATCTTGTAAATTAAAATGAAAGGAGGTAAAGGTATGGGAATGCCCACAAGGGAAGAGATTGAAAAGGTCCTTGATGAAATCAGGCCTGCGCTCAGGTTTGACGGCGGGGATGTTGAGCTTGTTGATGTGCAGGAGGATGGGACTGTTCTGGTCAGGCTGATGGGAGCCTGCTCGGGTTGCGGAATGTCGGTGCTTACCCTCAAGGCGGGTATTGAAAGGGCTTTAAAGCAGAAGTTTCCTGACATAAAGGAAGTTAAGGACGTTAATATGGACGTTCCCATGTCCTTTGGAATGTAGAGGCCTTTTGGTAAGAAATTCTGACCCCGAGTTCTTTAAGGAAGTCGGCAAACTCTTTGAACTTCCAGACCCTGTTGTCGCAGAGGATTATCGTCCCGCTGTCCTCCTTTGAACGCATCATCCTACCTATCCCTTGCCTGAACTTTAAAAAAGCCTTCCTCTTCTGGTACTCAAAAGGGTCTTCTCCCGCTTGTTTTAAAAACCTTATCCTGTGAAAGGTTAGAGGGTCGTCGGGACTGTCAAAGGGGAGTTTGGACATTAGGATACCTTTTTCTCCGGGAACGTCAATCCCGGTCCAGAGGCTGTCAAGCCCAACGAGGACCTTTATTCTCCCTTTCCTAAGGTCATCTATAAGTTTGATTAGGCTGTCGTCTCCCTGCTTTGCCACTCCTTTAGCCCCCTCAAGGATTTTAAGGTGATCTTTGTTTGTCAGGAGAACGAGAACCCTTCGGTAGGCTGAGGTAATCTCCCGATAGGAATCCTTAAACACCTTTTCCCAGTCTTCCCTCTTTGGATTTGTGGGCTTGATTACGAACCTGACAGCTCCGTAGTCAAAGTTCCAGCTGAGTCTGTAAAAATCTCCTTCTATTCCCGTTGTGAAGGCTATGTCTTTAGGATCCACCGTTGCGGAGGTTAAAATAACTCCCCTGTAGTTGTCGGCGCAAATTACATTTTTTGGGAAAACAGGAAAGAATTCAAGGCGGTAGTTATAACCCTGAAGCTTCTTGCTCCATGTCCTTGATACTTTGAATCCGACCTCGTGGGGATTTTCCGAGCAGACTCTCAGAAAGGCGGAGAATTTCTGCATTTTTCTGTCAATGAATTCAAGTGCTTTCAGCTTTTCAAGGATATTCTTCTCTTCTTCGTCAGGTTCATCGTAGCCCGCTCTGAACCTTCCAAGTATATCCTCCTCAACAAGGTGGGTTTTTTCCATGTAGTGCTTAAGCTTGTGGCTTATCATGAGCCTTTCTTCAACGAAGCTTCTGAGAAGCTCACCAACCGCATCCCCCAAGTCCTTAAATGCGGATTTAAAGGGTTTGTAAATCATTTCCTTAAGAACTTCCCCGAAGTTACCCGCCTCCTCAATTGGAACCTCATCCTTCTCCTCGTCAAAGAGAAACTCAAAAGTTTCTCTGAAGACCTTTTCCGGGTCAATCCCGATTTCCCTCTCAAGGTGTTTTTCAAGGGCGTTCTGGACCTCTCTGCACCAGTAGAGGGAGATTCCTGCGGTTGTGGCAAGGGTCAGGTACCTGACCCTTGCCACAACCGCAGGAATCT
>JALSHX010000036.1 GCA_026982025.1 Aquificaceae bacterium
GGATAGCTTATCTTTCAGGTCCTTCAACCTTTTTCCTACCTCATCCTTTTCAAGGATCTTCTTTAAGAGCCTCTTGTTCTTTAGCAGGGACGAGAGCTGTTCGTTGTCCTCAATGGAAACGGTACCTACGAGAACCGGTCTTCCTATGAGGTGGTTAATTAGTATCTCCTCAACAACCTTTTGCCACTTTTCCTTTTTGGTCTTGTAAACGAGGTCGGGAAGGTCTTTCCTTATCATGGGCTTGTGGGTCGGAACCACCACAACCTCAAGTCCGTATATCTCTCTGAATTCAAGGGCTTCCGTTTCGGCCGTTCCCGTCATACCCGCAAGTTTCTTATACAGCTTGAAGTAGTTCTGAAAAGTTATAGAGGCAAGAGTCTGATTCTCCTCTTTAACGGGTACTCCCTCCTTTACCTCAATTGCCTGATGAAGGCCGTCGGACCACCGCCTGCCCGGGAGTACCCTTCCCGTGAACTCGTCCACTATCAGGACTTCACCGTCTCTCACTATGTAGTGAACATCCTTTTTGAACAGGTGGTGTGCTTTTATTGATTGAACTATGGCGTGAAGAAGGTCTATGTTTTTGAGGTCGTAGAGATTTTCAACACCGAGCATCCGCTCGGTTTTTGCGATTCCCTCCTCCGTCAGGGTTACGGTTCTGTGTTTTTCGTCAATTGTGAAGTCCCTGTCCCGTTCAAGCTTCCTTACAACCCTGTCTGCGGTTGAGTAAATTTCTATGTCCATCTGGGCTGGTCCTGAAATAATCAGGGGGGTCCTCGCCTCGTCTATCAGGATTGAATCAACCTCGTCAACTATTGCATAAGTGTGGCCCTTGACCTGAACTATATCCTCCTTTGAGAATGCCATGTTGTCTCTTAGGTAATCAAAGCCGAATTCGTTGTTTGTCCCGTAGGTCACCTGGGCGGAGTAGCTTTCCCTTCTTCCGCACTCTTCAAGGACAGTGTAGTAAGCCTTTTTTGCCTCTACATTAACGAGCTCGGAGGGCAGTATCTCCTCCTCGTAGCCCCTGTGCCATACCCTCAGGTCATCGGCAACCGCGGACTTAAAGGCTGACTCGTCCGCCCATTCCACCCTGTAAGACTTTCCATCCGAATTGATGACACCCACTTCAAGACCGAGGAATTTAAACACGGGTCCCATCCACTGGGCGTCCCTTCTTGCGAGGTAATCGTTCACGGTGACTATGTGAACTCCTTCCTCCGTCATCCCGTTTACCACCGCCGGGAGAACCGCAACGAGGGTTTTACCCTCTCCGGTCTTCATCTCGGCTATCTTTCCCTGATGAAGTACAAGCCCGCCAATGAGCTGAACATCAAAGTGCCTCAATCCGAGAGTCCTCTTTGCGGCTTCCCTGACCATGGCAAAGGCAGTAATAACCTCTTGAGTGATTCTGCCTTTAAGGATTTCCTCCTTCAGTGAGTGATCACTTTTTATTTTTTCTATGAGCTCGAGGGACCTTTCCCTCAATTCCAGATTTGTCAGGGGATCAAGTTCCTTTTCAAGCTCTTTTATTTTCCGTACAAAGGGTTTTAACTTCTTTATTTCCCTTTCGTTTTTTGTTCCCAGAATTCCGCGAATAATCCATCCGATCATTACCAATAGTTTAAAATAATTCACCAAGGACGCGTCAGTGAAAACCGAGGAGCGAGAGCATCTTATAAAGATTCTCCGCGAAACTATATATAACCTAACGGGGAATTACTATCCCGATGAAAGGATGAAGATCCTTGAGTACAAAATTGAGAGGCTCCTAAGAAGTGTCCACCTTGACTCTGCACCCCCCAAGCGGATAATCAACTACTTTCTTTTAAGTCCGGACGGAAAGAAAATGCTCATAGATTTGATGACCGTTCCCGAAACGAGATTTTTCAGAGAGTACGAGCAACTCACCGCCCTTATGGGCGGTCCTTGTAAAAACAAAAACAATTTAACTGTTCTCAGCATCGGATGTTCAACGGGAGAGGAGCCGTACAGCGTAGCCATGATAATGAAAAGGACGGGTAAAACGGGAAAGGTTGTTGGGACCGATATTAACGAGAATGTTCTTGAAAAAGCCCGAAAAGGGCTATACAGGGCTTCCAGCCTTAGAGATGTGCCCGAGGAGTACAGGGAGTTCTTCATTGAGAAGGACGGTCAAATTGAGGTGGTTGATGAAATAAGGAGGATGGTGAGCTTCCGTCCTCTCAATCTGATAAATCGTCAGGACTTTCTTTCCCTCAGCATAACCGCTGACTGCGTGCTCTGCAGAAACGTTCTGATATACTTTGACAGCAAGTCCAAGAGGGTTGCTCTGGAAAACATCAGAGAAATCCTTGTAAAGGACGGACTCCTGGTCCTTTCCTCAACGGAGATTCTCCAGCGGGAGTTTTACGACATTTTTGAGCCGATAAAGGAGGGAAAGTTTTTCTTCTATAAGCCGAAGGGGTAAGGGATGATAAGGGTTCTAATCGTTGACGACTCTCCCTTTATAAGAGTTGCTCTAAGGAAGGTTATGGAAGGAGACCCGGAAATTGATATAGTGGGAGAGGCTGGAAACGGAAGGGAGGCCATAAGGCTCACGGAAAGGTTAAAGCCGGATGTAATAACCCTTGACATCAACATGCCGATCATGGACGGGCTGACCGCACTGGGTGAGATCGTCAGAGTATGTCCCGATTGCGGAGTTTTGATGGTTAGCGCCCTCACAACGGAGGGAGCGAGAGAAACCATAGATGCACTGAACCGCGGAGCGGTTGACTTCATCACAAAGCCTTCGGACATTCAGGAGCTTTTCAAGTTCAGGGATGAAATCATTGCCAAAGTAAAGGCTGTTTATAATTCAAAAAGAGTCCCGAGAAGTGAAGCAACCTTTATCCCGAGGGAGCCCGGATCGTCAATAGAAACTCAAACCTTCAGCAGGGTTCCTTTGATTGCGATCGGCATATCAACGGGGGGACCGCAAACACTAAGTTATGTGTTATCTCGTCTTCCGACTAATTTTCCTTCTCCGGTTGTAGTTGCAATTCACATGCCCGATACATTTACCTCAACCTTTGCCAAACACCTTGATTCCGTTTCTCCGCTTCCTGTGGCGGAGGCAAAAGAAGGTGAGGTAATTGAAAACGGCAGGGTTTATGTATCAAAGGGCAGAATTCACATGACCATAACGGGGAATTCCGAGCGGTCAAAGGTTAAGTATATTCAGGACGATTCGTACATTTACAAACCCTCCGCAGACCTCCTCTTTGAGTCCGTTGCAAAGGTTTTCGGAAAGGATTCAATAGGAATAGTTATGACCGGAATGGGAAACGATGGAAGCAGAGGAATCTGTCAAATTAAAAAGGTTGGTGGGGTCACCATTGCTGAGGATCCTTCAACGGCCGTTCTCTGGGCAATGCCCGAAAACGCTATAAAGACCGGTATGGTTGACCATGTAGTTTCCAAAGAAAAGCTCCCTGACCTTTTAATGGAACTTTTAAGGAATGTGCCCGTGTGATCAGCCCAGATACCCCGCCTCAACACCTATGCAGGCTTCGTAAACGAACCTTATCTTGTCTCTGTATTTTTCAATTACTTCGTAGTTTTCTGCTCCGGGCTGGAGCCAGACCACTCTGGCACCCACTTCAATAGCTTCTTTTACAATGGGTTCAATGTGGGCAGGGTTTCTGTAAACATTGACTATGTCAACGGGTTCGGGAACATCCTTGAGGGACTGGAGCACCTTGATTCCCAGAATTTCCTCACCGGCATACTTGGGATTGATCAGATAAACTCTGTGTTTTCCCTTATCAATTACCTTTTTGGTTGTGTAATAGGATGGCCTTTCGGGGTTTGAGGAGATTCCTATAACGGCGACAACCTTTGCGTCCTTTAGGACTTCAAAGGCATCGTCTCTATGCTGGACTCTCATTGTTTAATACATTATACATAAAACTCCCTTCCGACTGCTCGGGGACACGGATTTGAAGGAGGTTGCATAACAGACCCGAATTAGCTCGCATAATGAGGGTGGTGGGCGGTGGCGGACTTGAACCGCCGACCTCCATCTTGTGAGGATGGCGCTCTCCCGCTGAGCTAACCGCCCTTTGAAGCATACTTTTTCTTGCCTTTTTCAAAAATATCGTTGCCGTAAATGTCGTCGGCAACTATGACGGGAAAGTCCTCAACATAGAGCCTGCGTACGGCTTCCGTTCCCAGATCCTCGTAGGCGATAAGCTCAGAGGACTTTATATGTTTCTGAAGAAGAACCGCCACTCCTCCTACTGCGGCAAAATAAACTGCCCTATATTTTTTTAAAAGCTCCCTCACCTGAGGGGACCTGTAACCCTTTCCGATCATGCCCTTGAGACCGAGCTTCAACAGCGGTTCAACATACTTATCCATTCTTATCGCGGTGGTGGGACCCGCCGAACCGATGACCTGCCCCTCTTTGGGCGGGGTGGGACCCACATAGTAAATAATCTGACCTTTTAAGTCAAAGGGCGGGCTCTCACCCCTTGAAATTGCCTCAACCATTCTTTTGTGAGCCGCATCCCGGGCTGTGTATAGATACCCCGTTATAAGCACCTTATCCCCCGCCTTCAGGTCGGCGATAATGTCATCGGAAACTGGTGTCCTGATCCTCTTTTCCACAGCGAAATTAGTATATCACTTGGTAACGGTGATGTATGCTGACAAGCTTGAGTCTGCAAGTTTATAACGAGTAATCATCAGCTTGTCTTTAAATGCATCGGGAATGTCGGAGTAAACTTTGGTTCTTTTGAGGACTCTCCAGACGCTTATTTTAAGCTTTTCTCCATCAACTTCAATTCCATCCTTTGTACTTACAATTTCAGAACCGGCGGGAACTATGATGTAGAGGATAATTCCAAGGTCTCTTGTAGCGCCGTTCCTTATGTTAAATACATTCCTCTCATCCGGTTTAGCTCTCAGCTCAAAGCTTCGCCTGAAGAGGAGAACCTTTTTTGTCCCTCTTATTGAAAGGTAATCGGGAGTGAATTTAAAGGTCAGATCCTCATAGACCTTATTAAAGTCCCCTTCTTTGAACCTGACCTCAACCTCCGTGTCAATCAGGTTTCCGAACTGGATAATGTCTTCCTTAAAAATTCCCATTTATTTATTCTCTATACACAACCTTTCCGCCTTTTATGGTGTATATCACCTTTCCCCTGAGTTTTGTTCCCCAGAGGGGGGTGTTTTTGCTTTTTGAGTAGTTAGTTTCTTCGCTCAGAACCCACTCCTTTTCTGGATCGAACAGGGTTATGTCCGCCGGAGAACCTTCCCGCAGGCTCCCTCCTTCAATCCCGAGAATCCTTGCGGGGTTTGTGGACATTAGCTGAACCATTTTAGAGAGGTCAATAACTCCCTCTCTAACCAGTTCCAGCATTATGGGGAGAGCCGTTTGGAGACCTATCATTCCGGGCATGGAGCTTTCTATTCTTCCCTTTTCAAAATCTCCGTGGGGCGCGTGGTCTGTGGCTATGCAGTCTATTGTGCCATCAGCAAGGGCTGTTCTCAGGGCTTTCAGGTCCCTGTCTTTTCTCAAGGGGGGATTTACCCGCGCCATGCTTCCCGACCTCAGTGTTTCTTCCTCTGTAAAGAGCAGGTGGTTTGGGTTCACCTCGCAGGTTACCGGAGCTCCTTTTTCTTTAAAAGTTCTCACTATTTCTGT
>JALSHX010000037.1 GCA_026982025.1 Aquificaceae bacterium
CCCTCAAACTCAAACTTCCCGTAAAGAACCTTTCCCTCAAAGGTTTTACCCTTGAATACCAGATCGATCAGGTCAATGGTAACCACGCCTGTGTCAATACCCTCAAGGATAGCCCTGCCCCTGATACCGGAATCCATACTGATATCTCCTGTAAATTTTTCCACCCCGACGGCACAGGTAAACTCCCTTGCCTTTAATCTGATGTTCCCGCCAAGGCTCACAACCGCCTCCAGACTTCCCTTACCGCACTTTCCCTCAAGACCAAGTCCTCCGAAAACCAGTCCCGCCTTCAAGCTGTCAAATGAAATTATCTTCTTTCCCCCCGAGTAGATAACAGCATCCTTTATGGAAATTGAGGTAAATCCCTCCACAACCTTTTCTCCAACGAGAAATATTCCCTTTTCCATTAGAATGCGATCGATCAGGATGGCTTTTGGTACGAGTGCAACAACCGTGACGGAAGAAAAAATAATGACCATAAGGAGCGCGAGTAGAATGTTAGAAAAAGTCTTCTTCATCCTCCTCTTCCACCTTTTCCTTCTCTTCAAGCCTCTTCTTGAGGATGTCCATTATCTTCCTGTGTTCCTCGGTTATTCTGCTCAGTTCCTCGGGAGAGGAAACAACATAGGGGGTTATAAAAATAAACAGCGTTGTTTTATCCCTCTGATCAAAGTCCCTCCTGAAAAGCCTTCCAAGGAGAGGGATCCTTGACAGTCCCGGAATTCCCTCAATGGTTCTCAGAGTCTTGGTGCTGACGAGTCCTCCCAGAATTATGGTCTGACCGTTTTCAATGACCACATCCGAGTTAACCTCCCTGTTGGAGGTCACCGGAACAGTGTAGCTGGTGGTTCCTATTTCGTTTTTAACGAACTCAATGATCTCCTCAAGGGCGAGGTCTATGGTTACCCTCAGGTTGTCTCCCGCAATTCTCGGTGTCACCTCAAGCTCAAGACCCACCTCCTTGTAGTCGTAGGTGATAATCGGCTGTCCGTTTATGTCAAACTTTACGCCTTCGGCGTAAGGAACAACCTGACCCACCTTGATTATGGCGGGCTGGTTGTCAAGGGTTAAAACTTTGGGATTGGCGATTATGTTGAAGCCTGTTCCCGTCTCAAGGAGGGAAAAGAGGAGCAGGAGGTCGGGAAAGAACAGTGTTGCATTCCCTATGGTTATGGATTTCCCCGCCTCGCTGAAGGCTCCCATCACGAAGTTTCCCGACAGGAAGGAGCTGTAAACATCCGTGAGGGAGGCTCCCCCGAAGGCCGCTCCGCCGTACTTCCCAAGAACCTGCCACTTTACTCCTATGTCAAGGAGGCTCCTTGCCGAAGCCTCAACAATAGTTGCCGCTATAAGAACCTGTTTTCTGCGAACGTCCAGCTTGGAAATTAGTTTCTTAACGCCCTCGTACTCAGTTCTCGTTGCGTAGAGCAGGACGGAGTTTGTTCCCCGGTCAAATCCTATCTTCATTCCTTCCCTCGTTGTGATAAAAGGAATTGGCTTTGAGGGTTTGGCAGGTTTGGGAGCTGTACGCTGTGCTCTTGCAGGCTTTCCTCCCTTTGCGGGAGGCTTTTGCGTCGTTCTCCTCTGGTAGGTTTTTCTGGGCTGAATGACCGTTCTTCCTCCAGCTCTTCTCCCGCCCAGAAGGCTCTGCAGGCTTTCGGAAATCTCCTCCGCCGAGACGAACTTCAGAGGAATTATGTAGAATCCCCTCTGCTCCGATACCACCTCCTCCGTGTCTATCTGATTAAGTATTTCTTCAATGAACTTGTGGGCTCCCCTCGGACCGAAAACAACGAGGGAATTTGCTTCCTCGCTGGAGGCAACCACAAGAGGAGAACCGAACCTCTTGCTGATTATGGTGTTGAGAGGGGTAATTATGCGAACCGCATCCCGTGAGGAGAGGTGTTTAAGCTTGTAAACTCCCACCTCACCCTCAATCTCCTCCCTGTCTATACTTGCAAGTATCCCCCTCGCCTTTTTTATGTTCTCACCGACATCCGCAATAATAACCGAATTTGAGGGAACATGAACCGATATCCTGGCAAAAGACGAGAGAAAGGGTCTTATGGAGTTCATAGCCGTCTGGGCGTCGGAGTGCTTGAGGTTGTAAACGAGGACTACCAGCTCCCCCTCCGAGGGCTTTCTCTTCATCTTGGCAACGGTTATAGCCTCGTTTATTGGAAGGATCTTCACAACTCCCTTTTCCTCAACCGCACCGAAACCGTGCATAAAAAGGGCGGAAGTAAAAATGTCCCAGGCTTTTTTTACCGAAACGGGCTTTGAAAACTCAAGGGTGATCTTCCCCCTTACCGCGGTGTCCACAATAATGTTCTTGCCCGTTATTTCAGCCATGAATTGGGCAAGGTCCTTAATGTCAGCGTTCTGAAAATTTAATATGACCTCTCCCTTTTCCGTCTTTATATTCGGCTTTTCCTTTTCCTGAGCAAAAAGGATCAATGAGCTGAAAATAATAAAAAAAATTAAAGCTCCCTGAATCCCTCTAAACATATCTCTTAACAGTATTATATTTCTTTTGATGGATCACCGCTTAGAACTGGAAACCCTTTACGAAATAAGCAAGGTCCTCTCCGGTTCTCTCAATCTTGAAGGATCAGTTCCCTATGTTCTCCGCCTCCTGAAAAAGCTCATGGGATTTGACAGGCTTACCCTGACCCTCTACGACCCCTCAACGGACCAGATTGTTGTAAGAGCAACCTCCTCGGGATATTTCCCAGGGGAGGGATTTAAAAAGGGAGAGGGTATAACGGGAAAGGTCTGGAAGCACGGCCTTCCCATGGTAATTCCCGACATATCAAAGGAGCCGGAGTTTTTGAATAAGCTCTGGAAGAGAAAAAACCTGAAGAAGAAGGTAGCCTTTATCGCGGTTCCCATAAAGATGGGCGGAGAGGTTGTAGGAGTTCTCAGTGCGGACAGAGAAGTGTCGGGAAGAGAGGCCCTTGACGACTACACGAGGTTCCTGAACATGGTGGCCACCCTTATAGCCAACAGCTTCAGCCTTGAGAGAAAGGTTGAAAGGGAAAGGGAAAGCCTTGAAAGTGAGAAAAAAGCCCTTGAACTTGAGCTCAGGAGAATCTACGGCGACCTGAGGGTTGAGGGAATTGTTGGAAGAAGTGAAGCAATCCTCAAGACCCTTGACCTCGTTCACAGGGTTGCTCCCACAGGTGCAACGGTCCTTCTGACGGGTGAAAGCGGTGTCGGTAAAGAGGTTTTCGCGAGGGCTATTCACTACCTCAGCCCCCGATCGGGAAAGCCTTTTATAACGGTAAACTGCGGTGCAATTCCCGAGAGTCTCCTTGAGGCTGAGCTCTTCGGCTACGAGAAGGGTGCATTCACCGGTGCCTACTCTTCAAAAAAGGGAAAATTTGAGCTTGCGGAGGGTGGAACCATTTTTCTTGACGAGGTGGGAGAGCTCCCCCTTTCCCTTCAGGTAAAACTCCTCAGGGTAATTCAGGAGAAGGAGGTAGAGAGGCTCGGAGGTGCAAAGCCTATTAAGGTTGATGTGAGGATCATCTCCGCCACCAACAGGGACCTTATGGGTATGGTAAAGGAAGGGAAGTTCAGGGAAGACCTCTTTTACCGGCTTAACGTAGTTCCCATTTACATTCCGCCCCTCAGGGAGAGAAAGGAGGACATACCCGTTCTCACAGCCCACTTCCTTGAGCAGTTCAAAAGGGAACACTCCAAGGAAGTCTCAGTTTCACCGGCGGTTATGGAGGCATTCATGAGGTACGAGTGGAAAGGGAACGTGAGGGAGCTTCAGAATGTTATTGAGCGAATGGTGATCCTTGATACCGACGGAGTGCTGGATCTGGACGACCTCCCTCCTGAGCTTCTTGAAGAGGATAAAAAATTACCGGCGAAGCCGGTGGGTGAAAACTATAAAAACAAAACAATATGGGAAGTGGAGAGGGAGATAATTCGGGAGGCATTGAGAGAGAGCGGTTGGGTAATTAAGGAGGCTGCTAAAAGGCTCGGCATGACCCCGAGACAGGTGAGCTACAGGATCAGGAAGTACGCAATAAGGATGCACCGATGAAAGGTGATGCCTTCGTCTCGGAAATTCTTATCTATCCCATCAAGGGACTTGACCCTACCCCTGTGGAGAGTGCGGTGGTGGGTGAAAAGGGGTCCCTTGAGGGAGACAGGGTTCTGGCAATCTTTGATGAAGAGGGAAAGGTGGTTAGCTGTAAGAGGGAGAAAGCCCTTCACAGAGTAAGGGCAGAGTACCGACTTTGCGAGGGTGTCGTGGTACTTAAGGCAGGAGAGGAAGCTGAGTTTTCCCTCAGCGACGCGAAAAGCCTTTCCCGCTGGTTTTCAGGGTTTCTGGGTTACAGGGTTATCGTGAGGAGGATTGAGGAGGGACTTCCCGACGACAGGAAAGCCCGCGGTCCTACAATTGTGAGCAGAGAGACCCTTGAGGAGGTGGCCCGCTGGTTCGGAATAGATTACGAGGAGTGCCTCAGGAGGTTTAGACCCAACATCATCATTAATGCGGGAGATCCTTTCTGGGAGGACAGGCTCGTGGATGACCGTGGAGCCGTTTCCTTCAGACTCGGAGAGATCACTTTTGAGGGAACGGGAATATCAAAGAGGTGTCCCGTTCCCACGAGGAATCCGTGGACCGGTGAGGTCACCAAAAACTTTGTTAAGAGGTTCTGTCAGATGAGGGAAAAACTCCTACCTTCATGGTCACCTGCAGAAAGGTTCAGGGACACCTTTTACCGCCTCTGCGTTAACACCTCCCCCGTGGGCAATCAAAAGGGCAAAAAAATCAGGATAGGAGATCCTCTCGTGATACTTTAACGCTTTTGAGATCCGAGAGCTCAACGACCCTTCCCACCACCATCACCGCGGGAGGATTAACCTCCGGAGGATTATGTGCAACCTCACCCAGAGTTGAAAAGACTTCCCTCTGATCTTCGGTGGTGGCTTTTTCAATAAAGACGACCGGAAGATCCGGGTCCCTCCCGCTACTTATCAGCTCCTTTGCAATCTCCCTTCTCCTCTTTACTCCCATCAGGATGACGAGGGTGTCTGCCTGAGAGAGCCCCTTCCAGTCAACTTCCATCCCAGGATGACCTGACACCACCGCGAAGGAGGAGGAAGTCCCCCTGTGGGTTAAGGGAACGTTTATGGAGGAGGGAGCGCCGACGGCGGAGGTGATTCCGGGAACCACCTCAACCTCAATCCCCCTCTCCCTCAAGTATAAGTACTCCTCACCTCCCCTTCCGAAAACAAAGGGATCACCCCCCTTCAGCCTTACAACGGTATCATAGGTGAGTGCAAACCTGTGAAGGAGACGGTTTATCTCTTCCTGAGGAAGTGAGTGCCTTCCAATTCTCTTTCCCACATAGATTTTGACGGCGTCCTCTTTTGCAAAATTCAGGATCTCCCTGTTCACGAGGGCGTCGTACAGGATAACGTCAGCCCGGGAAATGATTCTGTGGGCTTTTAGGGTAAGAAGTTCGGGATCGCCGGGACCCGCCCCGACGAGGTAAACCTTTCCCATCACGCCGCCTCTTCAACCACCTGAGCTCCCTGAGCTTCAGGCTGTTTCCTGTGGGTCATGTAAAGTGCAAGTCCGGTAAGGGTGAATCCCGCCACGAGGT
>JALSHX010000038.1 GCA_026982025.1 Aquificaceae bacterium
AACAACTGTGCCCTCAGCGATCCTTTCACAATCTCCTTTTGAAAGCTCAAAGGTAAGGTGAGAGTTTTGGTCAAGAGGGATAAGGAGGCACTTTTCATCATCCTTTTTAACCCTCCCTATTACCTCCTTTGAAGCTCTCTTGATGACTTTTTCTATCCTGACCTCCTTCCTGCCCCTGAACTTTGTTATCCTTGCCCTGACCGTATCACCCGCCATCACCTTTTGCATTTCAAAGGGAGGGATGTATATGTCTTTTTCCCTTCCTTCTACCTCAAGGAATCCGAAACCAGCAGGGTAAGGCAGAACCCTTCCCCTAACCACCAGCTCCTCACTCAGGAGGTACCTTCCTTTATGAACAGAGAGGGATCCCCTTTTTCTCAGCTTCCTGAGAATTTTTTTTAGCTCTTTCCTCTGTTTTTTCTCAATGCCCAGCTTTGAAGCTATCTGAAGGAATGTCAGGGGTTTTTTGCTTTTTTTTAGAACCTCAAGTATCTGCTCCTTTTTTATAGAGTTATCATTTGTTTTCATTCGCTAATAATTATACGGTATCAACCGATTTATATCCTTAAGCCATGGACCCCGGAGCCCTCATAGGAATACTCGGAGCCTTCGGTATGATCGCCATGGCTATCGTCATAGGCGGTAGCCCAGCGGCGTTCATTAATATACCCTCCATTTTTATAGTCGTTGGCGGGGGAATGGCCGCAAGCCTCGGAGGATTCCCCCTGAAGGATTTCATTAGGGGTCTGACCTCAATTAAGGACGCCTTCCTCTGGAAACCCCCCGATCCTATTGAAACCGTTGAGTTTCTGACTGAGGTGGCAACGAAGGTAAGAAGGGAGGGAATCCTCGCCCTTGAGTCGGAGATAGAGCTCTACTATGAAAGGGATCCCCTGCTCGGAGACATGATTAGGATGCTCGTTGACGGACTTGAGCTTGAGGAGATAAGGATAAGTGCGGAGGGTGCAATCGCTCAGGTGGAAGACAGGCTCGGCACCAATGTTGCAGTTTGGGAAAAGCTGGCTGACCTCTTTCCCGCCTTCGGAATGATAGGGACCCTTGTGGGTCTGATTCAGATGCTAAGGAATCTCAACGATCCATCCGCCCTCGGTCCCGGAATGGCTGTGGCATTAATAACCACCCTTTACGGTGCAATTCTTGCCAACGCCTTTGCAATTCCCGTATCTACAAAACTCAAGAAGGTGAAGGACACGGAAGTTCTTTACAAAAACATTTACCTCATGGCAATTGAGGGAATACAGAAGGGAGTAAACCCCAACATCCTCCGCCAGGAGCTCTCCATCATGCTCGGGGTTGAAGTGGCGGAGGAGGTCTGATGAGAAAGAAGAAGGAGGAATGCAAAAAGGCACCCGCCTGGCTGACCTCCTTCGGAGACCTGATGTCCCTTCTCCTGACCTTTTTCATCCTCCTTTACTCCATGAGTGTAATTTCTCTTGAGAGGTTTTATCAGGTTCTGAAGGGTCTCGTTGATGCCTTCGGGGGAAAGCAGATGGTTTTCAAAGAAGAGGGTTCAATAAAGGCATCCCGGGTTCCTATTAAGATGGAAAATATGCACCTCCGAATTAAGAAGTTTGCCCAGCTCAAGAGGGAGATAACACTAATTAAAAACTCCCTGATTAAACAGGGAATAGAGGCTGACTATCTCGTGACGGGGACCTGCATGAAGCTGAGGGTAAACACCTCCAGACTTTTTCCCCTCGGGAGCGAACAGCCCTTTCCTGAGGCGGTCAGTCTTTTCAGCAACATGTGTGAGAGATTAAAGCCCTTCTCCCTGCCCATAACGATTGAGGGCTATACAGATGACCTTCCCATCTCCACTCCGCGATACCCCTCCAACTGGGAGCTGTCGGCGTCAAGGGCGGTAGCTGTTTTGAAAATCTTTACCAACTGCGGATATCCTCAGGACCTTCTGGGAGCTGTTGGATACGGAGAGTATCATCCCGTTGCCCCCAACGATTCACCCGGGAATCGTCAAAAGAACAGACGCATAGAGTTCTGCATAAGGTTAAACCCGTGAGGTCCGCGATATGGCTTTTAGGAAAAAGGAAGAGTGCAAGAAGCCTCCCGCATGGCTGACATCCTTCAGCGACCTGATGTCTCTGCTACTGACCTTTTTCATTCTGATTTATGCAATGAGCAGTCTTGATGTGGCGGAACTTGCCAAGTTTATATCATACTTTCAGCCTGAGCGCAAGTTTCACGTTGTTAAGAACTCAATACTTGAACCGATAGCACCTCCCCCTAAGGAGGTTGCTCTAAAAATCAAGAGAAGAATAAGAAAGACCCTCCCCCCGTGGGCTTTTCAGATAGTCGTAACCGCTGACTTTGTAAAGCTCCGCCTTTTTGACAAGATATTCTTTCAGGACGGTTCCTACCTGCTAACTCCCGAAGCCAAGAAGACCCTTGATGAGCTTGCAAAGGTTTTAATTAGCGTGGAGGAGGGGGCATTTATTAGAGTAGAGGGACATGTGAGCAAGATAACCGAGGTCAGGGATCCCTTTGTCAAGGACAGGTGGGAGCTCTCGGTCAGGAGGGCTACTGAAGTGGTGAGGTACCTTCAGTCAAGGGGAGTTGACCCCGCCAGAATGTCAGCGGGAGGATACGGGGACACGAGACCCCTCTACACATGGCGCCAGCCGATACTGATGGAGCGAAACAACAGGGTTGAGATATACATCACCATTGCGAAACGCAGGGAGTAAAATAACCACTAATGAGGCTGGGGGTAAATATAGATCACATAGCTACGGTCAGGCAGGCTCGCAGGACCTTTGAGCCTTCCCCCGTATTCGGGGCACTGATAGCCCAGCAGGCGGGTGCAGACCAGATTACCCTTCACCTCAGGGAGGACAGAAGGCACATTCAGGACAGGGACCTTGAACTCATAAGGGAACTCGTCAAAATACCCGTTAACCTTGAAATGGCGCCGACCACAGAGATGGTTGAAATAGCACTCCGGGTGAAGCCCGACAGAGCCACCCTCGTGCCGGAAAGAAGGGAGGAGATCACGACAGAGGGAGGTCTTGATGTAAAGGCTCTAAAGGGTGAGCTGACAGCAATCGTGGAAAGGCTCAAGACCGGCGGAATTGAGGTATCCATGTTTATAGACCCCGAGGTTGAGCAGGTCATTGCCAGCCGGGATGCGGGCGCAGATGCGGTTGAGATTCACACGGGGACCTATGCGGAGCTCTGGAACTCCCACGATTTTAAGGGTGCCCAGAGGGAGCTGGAGAGAATAAGAACCTGTGCGCTCAGGGCAAGGGAAGAGGGGCTGAGGGTTTATGCGGGGCACGGTTTGACCTATCACAATGTACACGGTATTCTTCAAATGGGAGATCTAATTGAGGAACTGAACATCGGGCATTCAATTATTGCAAACTCGGTTATTTTCGGACTTGAGAGGGCGGTGAAAGAGATGCTCAGAATCGTCAGGGGAGGATGAAATGGAGCAGATAAGGAAAGCGGTTCTGCCCGTTGCGGGATGGGGGACGAGGTTTTTGCCCGCAACGAAGGCTATGCCCAAGGAGATGTTCCCCATAATTGACAAGCCCGTCATACAGTTTATTGTGGAGGAGCTTCTGGGAGCGGGAATTGAAAACATAATCTTCGTAACGGGAAGGCACAAAAGACCCATAGAGCACCACTTTGACATAAGCTCCGACCTTGAAAGGCACCTTGAGGAGGCGGGCAAGGATGATATTCTTGAGAACATAAGGGAAGTCAGCCACATGATTAATCCCATTTATGTCAGGCAGAAACAACAGCTCGGTCTGGGTCATGCGGTGCTGACAGCGGAGCCGGTGGTGGGAAAAGAGCCCTTTATAGTATCGCTCGGAGACATAATCCTTGAGAAGGGCAGAAGAGTCCTCTCGGATATGATCTCAATTTTCAACAGGTTCGGAAAGAGCGTTATAGCTCTCTTTGAAGTTGACCCGACGGAAACCAACAAGTACGGAATAGCCGATGTTAAGGAGGTGGAGGAAGGAATATACAAGATTGAATCGCTTGTTGAAAAGCCAAATCCCGAGGATGCTCCTTCAAACCTCGCAATTGTGGGAAGGTACATCTTCACGCCAAGAATTTTTGAAAAGCTCAAAGATACTCAGCCGGGAGTGGGAGGAGAGATCCAGCTCACCGATGCGATGAGAATGCTCCTTGAGGAGGAGGTGATCTACGCTTACAGAATCCCGGGCAAGGTCTATGATACGGGCAATCCCCTTGATTACCTCAAAACAGTGGTTGAGTATGCCCTGCAAAGGGACGAACTCCGTAAGCACCTCGTTGAATTCTTAGGAGAGGTGGTTAGTAAATATAGCCAATTGATAGATAAATCCTGACGGGAGGAACCGGAACATCAAGGGGTGTAAGGGCTCTTGCAAAATCAAGTCTTATAAACCCCGCAGGGGAATCAACGCCTACGGCTCCCCCCACATCGCTTTTGGGGGACTTCAGGGTGTCCCCGAAGTCTTCGCCCACATTTCCCGATTCGCCGTAAAGGGCAATCCACAGAGGTCCGTAAACTCCCACCATAAGCTCAAGTCTTCCGAAAACAAAAGTTTTACCGCCCAAGGGATAACCTACGCTTTCAAAGTTATAACCTCTGAGATCCCTCAAGCCTCCGAGGAAAAACCTGTCAAAGATGGGAGGATTCCCTTGAACCTGTCCTCCTGCAATGCGGAGGTTAAATGAAAATCTCGTCAGGAGCTCCTTAAGGACAAAACTGTTGAACTCGGTTTTGTAGTAATTCCTGTCTCCTTCCGCCTTCGTCAGTCGGAGACTGAGGTGGGTCATGTTCCTGGGGTTAAGCACATCATCCCTTTTTTCCCTTACAAAGAATAGACCGTACCTCCTGAGCCTGAAAACTCCCTCCCCGTAGCCCTTGACGGTGTTCTCTGTCTGGGAGTAAAAGGCGCTGAGGGTGTACCAGCGGATGGGTCTGTATCCAAGTGTTGCGGAAAAACCGCTTACATCAAGGTCAAAGCTTTCGTGAAACTCAAACCTTCTGAAGAGAGACAGGTCAACGAAGTGCTTCCAAGTGAAGAAGAAGTTGTCCGAAAGACCCGTTTCGTATATCCTGTACTTTTCGCTTGCGGAAATATAGAACCTGCTAATTATTCCGAGTCCGAAAAGATTTTTGAACTTGAGTCCCGCGTCAACCTTCAGCTTTTCCTCGGTGTTGTATCCCACACCCAGCTCAAGGGAACCTCTTTTGTCCTCTCTGACCTCAAGCAATCTGTGAACTACCTTCTTCTCTTTATCCACAAAGGTCTCTATCCTCGCCCCCGTGAAGATCTCACTCTGGATAAGGTTCCACATCGTTTCCTCTTCCGCAACTGACGAGTAAAAATCCTGCTTGACGGTGATGTAATCAATCTCCTTTGACTTGGTCTTCTCGTTCCCGTAGATGATCAGCTTTCCGTACCTGTATCTCGGTCCTTTATTTACCCTGTAGGTGTATGTTAGTTCAGTTGCTTCTTCTTTTTCCTCAATTGAAACTTCAACGGAATAGGACCCTTCAAGGTAGCCCTCCCTCGTAAAAAAGGACCTCAGCCTCCTTTCCACCGAATCAAGGATCTTCTCATTAAGGACCGCT
>JALSHX010000039.1 GCA_026982025.1 Aquificaceae bacterium
CCCCTCAATGGTTATTTGCTCGTCTCCTTCCGGTTCCCTCTCAAATTTGCTCCTGATGTTACCGATGAAGTCATCAACGGGAAAGCTGTGAGGGTAAGGATTGATTCCCAGAGACTCGAGTTTTTTTAACTTATCCTCCCGCGATTCCATTGAGGAAAAAGATTATATCCCACCATGAGACCCGTGTGGGGATTCCTGCTTCAACGAAAGTTGACTTGTCCCCTTATACGGAGAGACTCCGCCTGAGCCCACTCCACAAGTATCAGACCTTCATTAATGGTTATAACTATGTATTCAAAACTGACTCCTTGCTGAAGTTTGAGCTGATGGTTCGTTCCTTCATCCCAGTCTACAGTCTCTTTTAGGATATTTAGCGTATATACAAAAGCAACCTATGAAGAGACAAGGTTGAGAGGTAATTCCGCAGGTTTGCCCCTGAACCTTTCCGTGAAGTACTCTATCTCTATACCTACCACTTTCCCCTCTTTATCGTAATCAAAGACCACGCCTTCCATAATTTCTTCCGACTCCACACTCGGCGTGTCAATGAGTTCTATGTAAAGCGTGTCGGTGTCAGGAAAGTACTGCACCTTCATATTCTCAAGACTAATTATTCCGCTTTGGACATTCTTTTCCTTTCTTCTTCTACGGAGGAGCGTATTGTCAAAGCAAGATAAATAAGGGAACCGCCCAGTATGAGAATTCCTATGCCTGCTACGATGTCTTTAAGCTCCATTTTTACCCTCCAGTTTTTTAATAATCTCAATGACCGAAAAATGCGAGCCAAGGACCGCACTCAAGAAAAACAAGGCAACTACTGTTCCTACGGCAAATAGGAAAAATTTGGTGCCATCAAGACCGCTAATCAAAAGACCTGCAAGTCCACCCGCAATAGCAAAGAGTCCGGTAAGCAACCACCCCATCAGCTTCTCGTAGTAAGCCTTGCGCTCCTTTAATCCTTCTTTGTCCACAGCTTTTCTTAATATACCGCTTAGTCAACAATTCCCTCCTTTTATAAGCTATACTGGAAAAGCAGAATTTAATCATGTTATTAATACTCAAGCTCTGCAGGGTGTGGGGGAGCCTTATAGTGAAGGTAGGCGTTTGCCTGCCTCAAAAAATAGAAACGGGGGAAGCGTGATACTTAAAAAACTCAGCTCTCAATTATCCCGAGAGCTGTTTTTATGAACCTCTCTTTTCTCTGGAAGTTCTCAATCTCGTTGGCAAGGTGCTGGACGAGGTTAATTGCCTCCTCCCTCGTCATGTGTCTGGGGTCAATTCCCAAATCCTTAGCGGTCTGGTTGAAAATTATCTCACCCGCGGGTCCCAGCTCCTCCCTGAATTCGTCAATGAGTGCTCTTACCTGCATCGCGGATATCTTTCCCTTTGCGGAAACGGGACTGACGGGTTGGCTCCGAGTTCTTTCTTTCTTTGTTGCGAGGTATTCCTTTTCCCTTTTTTGGACGAGCTCGGAGATCTCTTGTACTTTGGATTTGATGTCTTCGGTAACCGACGCCATAGCTTGCATGAGTTTGACAAAATTAGTTCTGGTGGAGAAAGCACCGAGCAGGCATATACCCTCGCCTATCGGCGATATATAGATGTACCTGTTTCCGAACTGGGTGATGAGAAAGCCGGGCTTTCCTCCCGGAAAGACGGATTCAAGGTCCGAGAGATCCTGAAGGGCGGTGCAGTAAATTTCAAGGAGTTTGTTCACCCTATCTCCCGAAAGGTCGTGGCTTGAGATCTTTACAAAACCCGACCTGTCAAAGACTGCAAGGATCTCCGCACCCGCCATTGACCTATGTCTTTCAAGCTTTTCCTTAACTTCCCTTTCCATTCTCTAACCCACCCTTCTGTAAAGAGCTTTTATGCTCAGCCTCATCCTCTCAAAGGCGTCCGCAAGCTCAGCTATTTCGTCGTTTCCCTCTATCTGGGGACTTGCGTCAATTTCGCCCATGCTGACTTTGTTCATCAGCTCCGTCATGTATCTGATTTTACTGAGGATCATCCTCTCAATCATCACCTTTATGCCAAGAATGGGTCCGATGAGCCATGTGAATTCCATGAAGACCGCCGATGCTACGGAATACTTGAGGGCGGTTGAGGGGTCAACGCCGTGTCTCAGCAGGGCTAAGTAAAAGAGTACACCGACGAAGACCGCACCCATTACTGAACCTGTTATCACTATGAGCATTATCTTGGTGAGGATTGTTCCTTGCTTTTTCTCCTCCATCACCTACCTCCCACCTTTGACATCAGAAGCTTAAGGCTCATTCTCATCCTCTCAAAGGCTTCAGCCATTCTACCGATTTCATCGTCCGACCTTATGTCCACCTTGGCTTCTATTTCTCCCTTTGATATCCTGTTAATCACCTCCGACATGTGCTTTACCTTGCTGAGAATGAACTTTTCAATCAGCCACCGGATCATAAAGACGGGAACAATAAATGAGAAGCCTATGAGCACAGTGTAGGGAACCGTTGTCCTCATTGCCTCCCTTCCCTCAACGCCTGCAAGTATCAGAATGAGGTACAGAACCACGCCTGTGAGAAGGGCTCCCGCCACCGCACCTGCAAATACTATGAGGGTAATTTTGTTTAGCAGTGTCATCCCATTCCCTCCGTGTTAATCTCATTAAAATTTTCTCATCCTTTTTATCGGAAAACTATAAAATCTCTTGAACGATTTTTAAGAAGGAGCTATAATATCGTCTTGTCCTTTTTTGGACACAAATTTGTCGGGGAAATGAAATGATTCAAAGGCAGAGTTATATGAACGTTGCTGACAATTCGGGCGCCAGAAAGGTGCAGGTCATAGGAATACCGTACGCACCGAGGAAGTATGCCACCGTGGGGGATGTGATCACCGTGACCGTAAAGGATGCACTCCCTGAGGGCAATGCTAAGAAGGGTAAAATATACAGGGCTGTCGTTGTAAGAACCGCGAAGGAGGTCAGGAGACCCGACGGGAGCTACATAAAGTTTGACGACAACGCCTGTGTTCTCCTCAACCAGTACGGTGAGCCCCTCGGAACGAGGGTTCTGGGACCCATCGCAAGGGAGGTGAGAAACCGGGGATTTACCAAGATAGCTTCCCTTGCACCGGAGGTGGTTTGATGGCTGTCAAGATAAAGAAGGGTGATACGGTTATCGTAATGAGAGGCAAGGAGGCAAACAGGGGAAAGACGGGAAAGGTCAAGGAGGTCTTGAGGGAGAAAAACCGTGTAATTGTTGAAGGCATAAACATAGTGAAGAAGCACCTAAAGGAGATTCCCAATGTGAGGGAAGGGGGAATCGTTGAGGTTGAAGCGCCGATCCACATAAGTAACGTGATGATCCTTTGTCCCAACTGTAACAAACCCGCAAGGGTCGGTTTCAAAACTGTCAGGGAAAAAAAGGTTATCAGAAAGTACAGGTACTGTAAGAAGTGCGGAGAGAACATAGACCTTGTGAGGGAAAAACCGCTGTGAGGTTAACACAATGGCAGTAGCACAGAAATATGTTCCGAGACTTTACAGGAAGTACAGGGAAGAGGTAGTTCCGCGACTTATGCACAGGTTTGAATACAGGAATCCCATGGAGGTTCCCAGGCTCGTCAAGATCGTGGTGAACATGGGTGTGGGCTCCGCTGTTCAGGACATAAAAAACCTTGAGAGGGCTATGGAAGACCTGAGGCTTATAACGGGCCAACAACCTGCGGTAAGGAGGGCAAAGAAGTCTGAGGCGGGCTTCAAACTGAGAAAGGGAATGCCAGTGGGAGCAAAGGTCACGCTCCGCAAGGAGCGTATGTGGGACTTTCTTGATAAGGTTATCTCAATAGCTCTCCCGAGGGTTAAGGACTTTAAGGGTCTGAGTCCCCGTTCCTTTGACGGAAGGGGGAATTACTCCTTCGGAATAGCGGAACAGATAGTTTTTCCCGAAATTGACTACGACAAGGTGGACAGGATCAGGGGACTTGATGTTAGCATTCACACAACTGCGGAGACGGACGAGGAGGCAATGTGGTTGCTTTCTTTGCTTGGACTGCCCATAAGGGCGGATTGAGGAGGTTAGGATGCCCAGAAAGGCTAAAATAGCAAAGGATCTTAAGTACTATCCCAAGTGGAAGGTAAGAAAGAAAAACAGGTGTCCGATCTGCGGAAGACCGCGCGGATACCTGAGGTACTTTAACATGTGCAGGCTCTGTTTCAGAGAAAGGGCTCTGAGGGGAGAGCTCCCCGGAGTAAGAAAGTCAAGCTGGTAGGAGGAAAGGAATGGATCCGGTTGCAGACATGTTCTCCGCAATAAAAAACGCAATTATGAGAAAAAAGGACTATGTTGACATTCCCTCCTCACGAATCAAGGAGAGAATTCTTGATGTCCTCAAGAAGGAAGGTTTTATAAAGGACTGGGAAAAGCTTGACTCGCCCGCAAACAGAAAGGGAACTCAATACATCCTTAGAGTGCACCTGAAGTACCTTGACCCCAAGAAGGAGAGATCTGCGATAACCAACATAGTTAAGGTTTCAACTCCCGGAAGAAGGGTTTACACTCCGCTTAAGAAGATTCCCTATGTGAAAAGGGGGCTCGGCATTGCCATTCTATCTACGGACGGAGGAATTATGACCGACCACGAAGCCAGAAGATCCGGTAGGGGCGGAGAAGTTATAGCTATGGTTTGGTAGGAGGAAGGCACGTATGTCAAGGATTGGAAAGGCTCCCATCAGGATACCCGAAGGGGTTAAGGTGAGTATTGAGAACGGTACGGTCAGCGCTGAGGGACCCAAGGGGAAGTTATCGCTCAACATCCATCCGGATATGAAGGTGAGCTACGATGCGGATAAAAAGGAAATAAGGGTTGAAAGACCCACAGACAGGTCCTTTCACAGGGCTCTTCACGGCACAACCGCCGCCCTCATAAGAAACATGATTAAAGGTGTCACCGAGGGTTTTACCGAAATCCTTGAGGTCCACGGACTCGGGTACAGAGTGGCACTGAAAGGTAAAAACCTTGAGCTGAACCTCGGTTTATCCCACCCGGTGGTATATCCCATCCCTGAGGATGTAAAGATTGAGGTTAATGGAAACGAGATTCACATCCACGGAATTGACAAGCAAAGGGTGGGTCAGGTTGCCGCCGAGATTAGGGCATTCAGAAAGCCAGACCCTTACAAGGGAAAGGGAATCCGCTACAAAGACGAAGTTTTAAAGCTCAAGCCCGGGAAGGCTGCCGGCAAGAAGTGAGGAGGATCTGATATATGGCAAAGCTAACAAGGCACCAAAAGCGTGAGAGAAGGCACAGGAGGATACGCAAAAAGGTCTTCGGAACGCCCGAAAGACCGCGTCTTGCGGTTTACAGGAGTCTCAATCACTTCTACGCACAGATTATTGACGATACCGCGGAAAGAACCATCGTTTCAGCATCAACCCTTGATCCCGAGTACCAGAAGCTCGCGGGTAAGAGGGGAGGAAAGTCCATGGAATCCGCAAGGATAGTTGCCCAGATTCTCGTTGAGAAGGCAACCGCAAGGGGAATAAAGAAAGTGGTCTTTGACAGGGGC
>JALSHX010000040.1 GCA_026982025.1 Aquificaceae bacterium
GTTGAGACCTCAGGTGAAGCTGGGAATGCTCGTTGATACCTATTTGAGCTACTCTCTTATAAGTGTAATCCTATACTTTTACGCCTGGATGTCTGAGCGTTACAGGGAGGTCTGGTCAAATCTTGCGAGGACCGACAGCCTGACGGGAATTCTTAATAGACCTGCTTTTGAGGAGGTTCTTCTCAGGGAGATGACGAGAGCCAAGAGGTTCAACGAACCAGTGTCCCTTATTCTTTTTGATATTGATAACTTTAAAAAGCTAAATGACCGCTACGGTCACCTTTTTGGAGACAAGATTCTCAAGAGAATAACGGAGATCGTCAGAGAAAGCATAAGGTCGGTGGATATATTTGCCCGCTGGGGAGGGGAGGAGTTTGTGATACTGCTTCCCAAAACCCGTATTGATGAGACCAGAACGGTTGCGGAAAAGTTGAGGAAAAAGATTCACTCGGTAGGGTTGGGATCAAAGGTGGGGGTTACTGCGAGTTTCGGAATTACGGAGATGGTAAACGGTGACGATCCCTTCAGGCTACTTTTGAAGGCGGATAAGGCTTTGTATAAGGCGAAAACGGGCGGGAAAAACAGGGTTGAAGCATTCCTTGAGTTTGCATGATTTACAATAGAGTTCATGAGAAATGACGGGAGAAGGAACGACGAGCTGAGACCGGTCAAGATAGTCAGGGATTACCTCAAAAATCCGGAGGGTTCGTGTCTTATAGAATTCGGACACACAAAGGTTATTTGCACAGCCTCCGTCAACGATTCGGTTCCACCTTTTTTGAAGGGAAAGGGACAGGGCTGGATAACCGCTGAATATTCAATGCTTCCGCGCGCAACACACACGAGGAACATAAGAGAATCCGTTCAGGGAAAGATAAGCGGTAGAACCCACGAGATTCAGAGGATGATCGGAAGAGCCATGAGGACTGCCGTTGATCTTTCAAAGCTCGGAGAGAAGACCCTGTGGGTTGACTGCGACGTTATTCAGGCGGATGGGGGAACAAGAACAGCCTCAATAACAGGAGCCTTCGTAGCCGTCGTTGATGCCCTAATCAAACTTTACGAGGAGGGAATACTTTCGTCGGTTCCGGTAAAGGACTTTGTGGCAGCGGTAAGCGTTGGTATAATCAGCGGTAAGCCTATGCTTGATTTAAATTTTGAGGAGGATTCAATTGCTCAGGTTGATATGAATGTTGTTGCCACCGGTTCGGGGAAGCTTTCGGAGGTTCAGGCTATGGGTGAGGAGTTTACCTTCTCAAGGGACGAGCTTAACCTGCTCCTTGACCTTGCTCTTAAAGGTATCTCCGAGCTCGTTGAGCTCCAGAAAGCCCTTTACGAGGTAAATAAACCCGCGGGCTACTGGAAAAAAAAGGCTGTTAAGGAGGTGCGGTTTTGAGGATCTTTTTACTGGTTCTTGCCGTTGCTGTTTTTTCCTGTCAGGAACTTCCCAAAAAATACAGGGGCGAGGAGGGAAAAAAGCTCCTTGAAAAGTATAGATACCAATTTGTTGAGGGCGTCGTGGAGATTGACCCGAGCCTCAAAGACCAGATTCCCGAGGAAAAGCACTTTTTGATTATTGCGGTGAAGGACAAGGAAAATCCGATGCCTATTGCAGTTTTAAGGGTTTCCGATCCGGAATTTCCCTATAAATTTAAGATCACAGGAAAGGACAAGTTGAGAGAGGATAGGTTTATAGAAGGAGAACTAATATTAACCGCAAGGGTAAGCAGGTCTCAGGGGGCGGAGGCACAGAAGGGGGATCTGGTCGGGAGTGCTGAGGCAAGGGCAGGGCAAAGGGGTGTTCTGATAAAAATAACGGATAAGGTTAACTGATGGAGTGCGAGGAGAAGATTGAAAAGCTTCTTTCCATAATAGAAAGGGTCGCCCACAGGGAGTATGAAAGGGATAACTGGAGGGCAATTCTTGACAGTATTGCGGAACTCTTTGAGGCTGACGGTGCTGCCATTGCGGAAATAAAGGGCGAGTACCTTTACTATAAGAGAGTTTCGGGTTCCATTCACAAACTTTTAAGAGACTTTGACCCCGATGTCTTCAGGGTTCCAGTTCGGGGTTCAGCCTTTGAAGACGCCCTGAAAAAGGGTTACATAATAGTCAACAATTATCAGAATTTTTCAAAAGCTGTTCCCGTTTGGAAAAGTATAGGACTCAAGGCAAAGCTTCTGGCGGTTCTCGGAAAAGACGAGCCGATCGGGAGCATCTCTGTAGGAAGGGTTACGGATGACCGACCCTTCACCCCCGAGGACGGCAAGATCCTCAAGAGCCTCGCCTTTGTTTTTTCATTCATAGTCAAGGAGGAGCTTGAAAAGCAAAAGCTGATTGAAAAGGCTATCAAGGACCACCTTACAAAGCTTTACAACAGGCTCTACCTTGAGGAAGAAGCAATTAGGGAAATTGAAAGGGCAAAGAGGTACACCTACCCCGTCTCTCTTATTATGTTTGACCTTGACGACTTTAAGAGGGTCAACGATAACTACGGTCATCACGAAGGTGATAGGGTTCTAATAAGCTTTGCCCAGCTTTTAAGATCCAAGATAAGGAGCACCGACATACCTGTCCGTTACGGCGGAGAGGAGTTTATCGTTCTATTACCCCATACATTCGGAGACGAGGCTTACCATGTTGCGGAGAGGATCAGATCCGCCTTTGAGAAAACAGAGTTTGTTTTTGACGGTAGTAGGATAAGCCTCACCGTGAGTGCTGGCGTGTCCTTCTCAAACAGGGGGGAGGCTTCACTTGAGGAGCTTCTGAGGATGGCGGATAGAGCCATGTACCGAGCTAAGAGGGAGGGAAGAAACAGGGTGGAACTTTTCTCTCCTGACATAAATTGAATAGATTATGGACAGGATCCTTATCAGGGGTGCCCGCCAGCACAATCTGAAAAACATAAATCTTGAAATACCCAAAAACAGGTTCGTCGTCATAACTGGTCCCTCGGGTTCTGGTAAGTCCTCCCTTGCTTTTGACACAATTTACGCGGAAGGGCAAAGGAGGTATGTTGAATCTCTCTCCTCATACGCCCGTCAGTTTTTGGGTGTAATGGAGAAACCAGATGTAGACCTCATTGAAGGGCTGTCTCCCGCAATAGCTATTGACCAGAAAACCACTTCAAAAAACCCCAGGTCAACGGTAGGTACGGTTACGGAGATATACGACTACCTCAGGGTGCTTTGGGCTAACATAGGTAAGCCCCACTGTAAGGTCTGCGGAAGGATCCTTGAGGGACTGTCCGCCCACGAGATACTGGAAAAGGTATGGGATAAGTACAGGGGAAGGAAGGTTATGGTTCTTTCACCGGTGGTAAGGGGCAGAAAGGGAGAGTTCAGAGACCTCATGAGGGACATTGACAGAATGGGTTTTTCAAGGGTCAAGATAGACGGCGAGCTCAGAAGGGTTATAGAGGTCCCTCCCCTTGAGAAGAACAAAAAGCACGAGATTGACATTGTAATCAGCAGGCTGACCCTTGAGGAAGAGGAAAGGTCCCGTCTCCTGACTGACCTTGAAAAAGCCCTTGAGCTTTCAAAGGGGCTCGTAAAGATTGAGGACGCAGAGACCCTTGAGGAGGAGCTCTTCAGTGAAAAGCTCGTTTGCCCCGAACACGGCTTCGCAATTCCCGAGCTTTCCCCGAGGCTTTTTTCCTTCAATTCACCCTACGGTGCCTGCCCCTCCTGTAAGGGTCTGGGGGTCAGGTGGGAAATAGACGTTGACCTTCTGGTTGACCACAGCCAGCCAGCAATAAACGCCTTCAGAATAGCGGAGAGCTCTTACTTTAACTACCTCAGGTTTCCGGTTGCCAACATTCTCAGAAGATTAGGAATTAATCCCCGAAAACCCTTCGGTGAGCTTCCAGAGAAGGTGAGAAACCTCATACTATTCGGAGGGGGTGAGGATTTTGAGTTTGAAGGCATAGTCAGGCATCTTGAAAGAAGATTTCTTGAGGACGAGTCGGAGAGAATCAGGGACGAGATAGAGGATTATGTAATTGAGAAACCCTGTCCCGCCTGCGGAGGCTCAAGACTTAGGGAGGAATCCCACGCAGTTCTGATCGCAGGAAAGACTATATGGGATATAGTTCAACTCCCCGTAGGCAGGGCAAAGGAGTGGTTTGACCTTGTCCCTTCAAAACTTGATGAGAAAGACATTCTCATAGGTGAGAGGCTGATAAAGGAGATTTCCCAGAGGCTCGGTTTTCTCGTGGATGTGGGGCTTGATTATCTGTCATTATCAAGAAGCGCAACCACCCTCTCGGGCGGAGAGATGCAGAGGATAAGGCTCGCCACTCAGGTGGGATCCAAGCTGACAGGAGTTCTTTATGTTCTTGACGAGCCTTCAATAGGACTTCATCCTCGGGATACGAGCAGACTCATTAGAACATTAAAGGAGCTCAGGGACATAGGAAATACGGTTATTGTGGTTGAGCACGATCCCGAAACCATAGAGTCAGCAGACTGGATTATAGACTTAGGACCCGGAGCGGGAAAGCACGGGGGAGAGGTGGTTGCTGTGGGACCGCCTGATGAAATTGAGAGAAACCCCGATTCGTTAACGGGGTCATACCTTTCTGGGCGCTTGTCAATCCCTGTCCCTTCCGAAAGGCGGGTGCCCGGTGATAAAGTGCTCAGGATCGTGGGAGCAAGGGAGCATAATCTTAAAAACATCAATGTTGAGATCCCTCTGGGTCTTCTCGTTTGCATAACAGGTGTATCGGGTAGCGGAAAATCAACACTTATTTACGATGTTCTTTATCGTTACGCAAGGTCCGTTTTTTACGGTTCAAGGGAGCAGAGGGTTCTCGTTGAAAGGATAGAAGGACTTGAACACTTTGACAGGGTGATAAACGTTGATCAATCACCTATCGGCAGGACTCCGAGAAGCAACCCAGCCACTTACACCAAGGTCTTCGATCATATAAGACAGCTTTTTGCGAGCACTCCCGAGGCAAGGGCGAGAGGCTACAAGCCGGGGAGGTTTTCCTTTAATGTAAAGGGAGGGAGGTGTGAAGCCTGTCAGGGAGAGGGTATGCTCAGGGTTGAAATGCACTTCCTGCCTCCCGTTTATGTGACCTGTGATGTATGTAAGGGCAAAAGGTATAACAGGGAAACCCTTGACATTCAGTTCAAAGGCAAAAGCATTTCTGAGGTTCTTGACATGACGGTGGAGGAGGCTCTTGAGTTCTTTGAGAACATTCCCTCCCTGAAAAGAAAGCTTCAGCTTCTTCTTGATGTGGGTCTCGGATACATCAGGCTCGGTCAGCCCGCACCCACCCTCTCGGGAGGAGAGGCTCAAAGAATAAAGCTTGCAAGAGAGCTCGCAAAAAAGGAAAGGGGAAGAACCCTTTATCTTCTTGACGAGCCGACAACGGGACTCCACATGGACGACATAAAAAAGTTAATTGATGTTCTCCAGAGACTCGTTGATAGGGGAAATACTGTGATCGTTATAGAGCACAACCTTGATGTAATCAAATGTGCGGACTGGATAATTGACCTTGGACCT
>JALSHX010000041.1 GCA_026982025.1 Aquificaceae bacterium
GGTCTCTTTTGTCCAAGTCTTTCCTTGGGTCAGGTATATCGGAACCAAAAACATCATTCAACAAAAGGTAAACCCTTCTCCAGACATCCGAACTGAGAGATATATAGTAAAGATTGAGTGGGACCCCCATCTCTTGTTTTATTATTTTACAGGACGATGAACAGGCTCTTCGTCCGCAGTCAACTTCAAAGATTTCTTGAGGAAGACCTCGGCACGGGTGATATAACGACCGAGCTTTTGTGTTCTGAAGAGACCGTTAGTGCTGCTATAAAGGTAAAAGGTAGAGGGGTTCTTGCCGGACTTCCCTTTGTTCAAGAGCTCTTTCTTATGCTTGGCGGTGTTTACATAAGACCCATGAAGGGTGAGGGTGAAGCCTTTGAGGAAGGTGATGTTCTCCTTGAGCTTGAAGGAAGGGCTGAGATTATACTCGTTGGTGAGAGACTTGCCTTGAACATCCTCCAGAGCCTATCTGGAATAGCTACAAGGGCACGGGAGTTTGCAAAAGCCCTAGAAGGAACAGATATAAAGATCCTTGATACGAGGAAGACAACACCGGGCTACAGGTTTTTTGAGAAGTATGCGGTCAGAGTGGGGGGTGGAAGGAATCACAGGTTCGCCCTCTACGATATGGTGCTGATAAAGGACAATCACAAGAGGGTAGCGGGGGGAGTGAGAGAAGCCTTAAGGAGGGTTAAAGACAGGCTCGGTCCTGCGTACAGGGTGGAGGTTGAGGTGGAAAGCCTTGACGAACTCGAAGAGGTCCTTTCCGAAGGAGCTGACATAATCATGCTTGACAACTTCACGCCTCAGATGGTAAGGGAAGCAATAAGCCTGATTAACGGAAGGGCGGAGGTTGAGGTGTCGGGAAACATAACACCCGAAAACATCAAGGAGTACATAATTGATGGAGTGCATTACATTTCTTCCGGATCAATCATTTACGGCGCTTCTTGGGTTGACCTTTCTCTGAAGGTTCTTTGAACAGTATTATGGCAAACTCCTCCCAGTTAAAGGGCTTGAATCCTCTCTTGAGTGCAAACCTTTCCAGCTCCTTAACGCTGAGCATCTTTTCAATTTCAGCCCTGAGCTTAAGGTTTTCCTCTTTAAGACTCTTGTAAGAGCTTAACTTCTGGGAGTGGTCCTTTAGAATCTTTATCGCATAAACAGAGTAAAAGAGATTTCCCAGGAATATCACAAGGGCGATCAGGACAATCAAAAAAGGATTCATAACCTTTCCCCCGCTCTTAATTTAGCACTTCTTGAGGCTGGGTTCATCCTTATTTCCTCCTCCGAAGGAACCACGGGTTTGCGGGTTAATACCCTGAACATTTCTTTCCTGTCACGAAAAAAATTCTTCACAATTCGGTCCTCAAGGGAATGAAAGCTTATTACAACGAGCCGTCCTCCTCTATTTAGAAGATCGGGAGTTTTCTCAAGCGCCTCTTTTAAATTTTCAAGTTCCCTGTTGACTTCTATTCTTATAGCCTGAAATGTCTTGGTTGCGGGGTGAATTCTTCTCCTCCGAAGGGAAGGAGGGTAAACGGATTCAACTATATTCGCAAGCTCAAGTGTGGTTTCTATGGGCTTTTTTGAACGCCTCCCTACTATCGCCCGTGCTATCTTGGGTGCAAGCCTCTCCTCCCCGTATTCCCTTATTATTCTTGCCAGCTCTCTTTCGGTATACTCATTGACGACCCTGTAAGCAGTCAGGCTTTGGTCACCAAACATTCGCATATCCAGGGGTGAATCAACTTGAAAGGAAAAACCTCTCCCTTCCTTAAGTTGAAACATTGAAATACCCAGGTCCATGAGGATACCATCAACTCTTTCGTATCCCTCCTCTTTAATGACCAGGTCAAGGTCCTTAAAGTTCGCCCTGTAGAGGGCATACCGCCCCTCAAAGTTTTTCAGATTTTTGTCGGCGAGGTTGAGTGATTCCTCGTCAAGATCTATTCCTATGAGGAATGCGTCCTTCTTTGACTTAAGAAGTTCCTTTGAGTGACCTCCTAAACCCACGGTGCAGTCAACGTAAACTCTACCCCTATCCGTTAGGAGGAATTTTTTAACCTCCCTTTTTAAAACGGGCACGTGCATTACTTAAAGTTTAAAGCTTCTTCTGTGGATATCCGTCGGACCGTTAATGTTTATTGCACGTCTGTGGTAATTGGTTGGATAACCCTTGTGCCTGTCAAATCCGTAATCAGGGAATAATCTGTGGTATTCCTCCATAATCCTGTCTCTCAGTACCTTTGCAACAATACTCGCGCAGGCACAGGAGAGGCTGCGCTCGTCACCCTTTTTTAGGGCCAGACATTGATAACCATCAAGACGAACATAATCAGTTATAACCAGGTCAAATTTGTGGGAGAGATCTTCAAGAGCCCTTCTCATGGCTACCTTGGTTGCTTCAAGAATATTGATTCTGTCTATCAGAGCGCTGTCCACAACCCCCGTCCCAATTGCCAGTGAACGATTTTTAATTTCCTCATAGAAATTTTCCCGTTGTTGGGGTGTTAGCTTTTTAGAGTCTGAGGTCAGAAAAGGTTCAGTTCCCGGCTTGATTATTACTGCCGCAGCTACCACGGGTCCCGCAAGGGAACCCCTGCCAGCCTCATCAACTCCTGCAACTATCAGCCCCTCTCTCCAAAACCTTTCTTCAAATTCGGTCATTGACCTTGTTCTTCTTCGCCTTCCCTTATCGCCTCTTCCCTTTCCCTCCTCGCCTGCTCTTTTTTCTTCTGCTGAGCCTCAAACTCCCACTTCTTTACCTCCTTAATCTTTCTCTGAGCCTCTTTTCCTTTCAGCTCTCTGAGGAAGTAAAGCTTTGCCCTCCTGACCTTACCTATTTTAGTTATTTCTATCCTCTCAATGTTGGGGCTGTAAAAGGGAAATATTCTCTCTATCCCCACACCGTAGGATTCCTTTCTCACCGTAAAGGTTTTATCCGCACCGCTACCCCTTATTCTTATGACAACACCCTCAAAGGGCTGAATCCTCTCCCTGTCCCCTTCCTTTATCCTGTAGTGAACCTTGACGGTATCTCCCACCTTAAATGAAGGGTAATCCTTTCTTGGAAGGTATCTCCTGTTTATCTTTTCCATGACGCCGTTCATTTTTCTCTCCTCCTGGGATTAAGACGGTTAACAAATTATACTATATAAAAAGCAGGTTAGCGGGCGTAGTTCAGAGGTAGAACGCCTGCTTCCCAAGCAGGAAGTCGCGGGTTCGAGTCCCGTCGCCCGCTCGTGGGAAACCTCTAAACCTCATAGCTCAGGCGCTTCCCGAACTTCCGTTCTGTCCCGGATGTATCTTTCATCTTCTTGTATTTTTTCATTCATCAACATTATTTTTGGCATTTTTTTCGCCAGTTTTTCGCCAAATTCAGAATCGCGTCTGTCAAGGAGGAGAAGATGCTGGGTCTTCTGAGAAGGAGGAAGTTTTCGGTGGATTCAAGGGAAGGGAAGTTTTACCTCGGCTTCGGGAAGGATCTTCTCGGAGGAGAGACGGGAAGGATATACTGGGAGAAGCCCGTCAATCAGGGAATAGTGTTCGGGGCTTCGGGTAGCGGAAAGTCTGAGCTTGTGGCAAGAAAGACCTACGAGGACATCCTCCAGAACTATCAGTCATTCAACATTGACCCCAAGGGGTCCAAGAGTTGGCTTGAGGCCTTCCTCAAGGCTTGCTGGAGGCTCGGCATCCTGTACGATGAGGAAAGGGGACCCATAATCCTTGCCCTTCCCTATCCTGACATATCCTTCAAGTTCAATCCCCTTCAGGATCTCAGTCCCCATCAGATTGCCTTCGTAATTGCCTCCGGTGTCCCCGAGAGTAAAGAGCCCTTCTGGTGGCAAATTTCGTACGAGATCACGCTGGTTGTTGCGATAGGTCTCAAGGCAAGGGGGCTTGCCCAGATAACCTTCGGGGACATATATGAATACATATCCGTTGAGAGGATTTCTGACCTCAAGGAAAGGGTTTTCAGGGATGTCAAGGGGTGGGGAGAATACAAAGAGGAGGCGATGAGGGTTCTTGATAAGCTCTCTCACTATGAACCCCAGTACTTTTCAACGATCAACGCTTCCCTGAGAACCTACCTGACAAGACTCATAACCGGGGAGGCGGGGAAGATTCTGAACGTGAGAACGACAAAAAATCTGCTCAAGGAGAGACTTGAGACAGGTGATCTCAGGTTTTTTGCCTTTCTCAATGCGGAGGCTATGAAGCAAACAGCCTACGATGTTGCAAGGCTTATATTCGCATGGCTTCTCACCTACGTGGGAGAGAAGAGCGGAAAGCTTGAGGTCATAAGGCCTCAGCTGAGGGTAAACATAGATGAGCTCACGGAGGTCGGTTTCCACGAAATCAATAAGATGGTGAGGCTTGTAAGGAAGAGAAACGTCTCGGTTTTCATGCTTACCCAGTCTCCGTCGGGGCTGAGGTCCGCCTTCCGGGAAAGGGGGAGCGAGGTGGTGGAGGACATAATCAACTCCTGCGATCTGAGGGTATTCTTCAGGATGAACTCTCCGGAAGATGGACAGTATGTATCCGCAATGAGCCCCGAGGTGGAAAAGCCGAGAGCCATAATCCACAAGAACTCAATATCCATAACATATCAGAGGGTGCCGGTGGTTGAGAAGTTTGATACTCAGTCCCTTTCGGAGGGGTACGGATACGCATTTCTTGATGGTACCGTGTACTACTTTTATACCCCGCTGACCAAGGACCCTGCGGCGGTGAAAGTCGTATGGAGCGATCAGCCGGAGCGGTATTCCGCTGATGTGATTGTTAACATGAAAAGACTTGCAAGGAATTACCTTGAGGTGGGAGAAGAAGAGGATGTAATAGTGGTTGTTATGTCAAGGCTGAAAGAGAACTGGAAAGTGGGCAGGCACTACGATTTTGATGACATGACGATCCTTGAGTTCTGGGAAGAAACGAAAGAGTTCTTCAAGGTTTACAGAGAAGAGTGCCTGCGGGTCCTTGATTTTATACAGGGGGTCAAATACGTATCAAGCGTTGTCAGGGGCAAAATTGGAGTTGCACGTATAAACCTCCTTGATCACCTTGTCAGAACTGCCATGAAGGCTTACAACACCGTCAGGGAGCAGGAGCTTCCTCAGGAGGAGAAGGAAAAGGTTGTCCTCGCCTGTCTCGTTCACGACATCGGGAAAATTCTCGCAAGGGAATCGGATTACCAGAAGGAGGATCACATAAGATACACCCTTGAGGTGCTGAGGAACCTTGAGATTCCGGAGGACATCGCAAATCTGGCGGCACATCACCACGGCGATGCGGATTCACTGCTTGCCAAATACGTAAAGGCGGCGGACCACGACGCAAGAAGGGAAGAGGAAGAGCTGACGGCGGAGGAGAAAAAGAAGAAGGATGAATTTGAAATTCTGAGGGAGGAGATAAGGGGGTGTGTCAACAGGAATGATGACGTTATCTTTCACAGCGATGCCTTTTACGTTTCAAAGTCCTGCATAATAAGCCTGTTCGGAAAGGAGATG
>JALSHX010000042.1 GCA_026982025.1 Aquificaceae bacterium
GTGCTGGGGTGCTATGGTCTCTATGTCAAGGTTCCTTACCATGTTGACCCAAAGCTTCATGATTTTTCCGCTTGCCATATACCTTCTGTGAAAACCCTCCATAAACTGAATGTGGGAATCAAAGTCCTTCACGAAGAAGTAGTCCTGACCGAGGGATGCTCCCAGATCACCGGAAAAGAGTATTTTGGCTACGGGGTCATATATCTGAAAGTTTCCGGGAGAGTGAAGAAAGTGAGCCGGAATAATTAACATCACACAGTCTCCTCCGAGGGTAATTTTGGTTCCCCTGTCATCAACCGGAATCACCCTGCCTTCTAACTTGGAGTCAAGACCGAAATGGGGAAGGAACCTTGTCCAGAGCTTTGAAATTATTGCGTTTGATTGAGTTGTCATCATCCAGTAGTTGATGCTTGCAACTATGTCCGGATCCTGATGGCTCAGAAATATGTACTTTATCTGATTGGGAGGAATAAGGGTGGCAATGTCCGCGTAGAGCTTTGACTGGACCTTGTGCCCTCCGGGGTCAAGGAGCATTGCCTCGTCATTGTGAATAATGAGATATTGATTTGCCTGAACAGCGCTGGCGGGAGTGAGCTCTTCAAAGAGAAAAACCTTGTGCCCCTCTGAATCGTAAAGTTTTTTCCCTGCCATGCTTTTCCTCCGATTATGATGGGAATCATATAGTATTTTAACACACCGGAATCGGTGAGTTTCGTAAAAATGGAATTACAATATTCTGAGGGGGATGATATACACCGGTATTGATGGAAACAAGTCCTTCAGCATTGATTACTCAATTCTAAAAAAGAAGTGGCAACCTTCTTCAGGAAAGGGAAGAAAAATTTATGTAATTCCCTCGGACAGATGCCTCGTTATCAAAAAGGAGACAGACATCGGTGACCTTACCCTTTTGAAGAAAACGCTTTCCATTGAAATTCAGGAAAAATTTCCCGGTGCCCTCTGGGATGTTCGTCTTGAAAAGGGTTTTTACTGCCTGTCCGCCTACAGGGACTTTGATAGATCCCCGGATGCATACTCACTCGATCCGGAGGTGTTTTCTCTCCAAAGGTGTGCAGTAGCCAACGACTTCATGGACGGATGGGTAATTGATTTGGGAAGAAAGAAAACTACATTCGTTCTGCTGAAAGATGGCAATATGGAAAGTTACAGGGTTGTTCTTAAGGGTGGTGAACACCTGGACAGGGAAATTGCGTTGAGAGAGGGATTAAAAGAGGATGAAGTGAAAAATCAAAGGGAGCTCCGGGGACTTGAATGGGAAAAGGTTAAGGAAGGGCTGATGCGGATTCTCGGAATGGTGGGAGCAAATTTATCGGATGAGAAGGTTTTTCTCACCGGGGGACTATCCCGTTTGAAGGGAATTGAAAACCTTTTCGGCAATGTTTACAGGAACAGATACGGAGGTGCCCAGACGGCTTCTGCCTTCGGTGCCTCCCTCAAGTATGTGATAAAAGACTGCTCACCTGACTTCAGGGGCGGTGAGGTTCCTGCAAAGGACCTGAGGAGGGTTGCTGTTATTCTGGGTGCGTCCGCGTTTACCTTTCTTCTGACCTTGTACGGCTTTAACCGATTTGAGAAGACCATGGTTGGCAGTATAAGGTCAACCGAAAAACAGGTGTTTCAGGAGAGGTTCAAGGATTTGCCTCCTGTTGTAGTCAGAGATCAGCTCGCCTCAATTTCTAAGGAAGCACGCTTTCCTATGACCTTAAAGCTCCTTGAATTCTCGGGAAGTCTGAAAAAAGGTATTAAGATTTTCCGAATTGAGTACTCAGATGGATCGTTAAAAATAACGGGAGAGGCTAACAGTAAAGACATAATTGAAGGATTGAAACCCAAGAAGTTGAAGGAAACTCCCGAGGGAAATTATGAATTTGAGGTGGAGTTAAAGTGAGACTTTTATCAACAAAAATAATTTACCTGCTATCTGCATTTATTTCCATTCTTTTTGCAGGAATACTAATCCACGAAGGTGTGAAAACGAGAGAAAAATTAACGGATGAATATTTTAAACACAAAAAATTCATGTTTCAGATAAAAAATATCACTCATGGTCCGAAAAAACATGCCACGGAAAAGGAAGTGCGTTCCTTACTTGAGAGACACAAAATCAACATTGGTTCAATTTACAGCGGTGAGACGGGTATTGAGGTCAAGGCTGAAAATGTCTACTGGGGTATCATCCCTTATCTCGTAAGGGACCTGGAGAGAAATTACACGATCGTCCAGTTCAGTGCGGTTGACAACACGGGAAAAGGAATGTTTGATGTAAGGATCGTCGTGCGTTGAGATTTGCAGATCCTATTTCTTACGATCTCTGGTACGAAACAAAGGGCAAAGAAATTTTCCTAAAGGAGCTGTCGGTGCTGAAAAAAGTGATTAAAGGTTTTGATAAGGGTCTTGAGGTGGGGGTGGGAACGGGCAGGTTTGCATCATCTCTGGGAGTTGAATTCGGGCTGGATCCCGATGAGAACATGGTGAGATTTGCCTCAAAAAGGGGCATTTTAGGAGTTGTAGGTATCGGTGAGGCACTTCCCTTTAAATCGTCGTCCTTTGATCTTATATTGCTTGTCTTTACCCTCTGCTTTGCGGAGAAACCCCCTCTTATCATTAAGGAGTGCAACAGATGTCTTAAGAGTGGAGGTGAACTCGTTATTGGTTTTATTCCCCGGGAAAGTTCCAAGGCGGGCGAATACATTGATCTTGCGAAAAAGGGACATCCGATTTACTCAAAAGCCCGCTTTTACGGGGTTGATGAAGTTAGTAAACTCGTAGTTGATGGTGGATTTAGAATTGAGGCTCGTAAAGGGATTTTCCTCGGGAAGGAGAAGGGTCCTTATCCTGATTTTCTCGTGTGGAAGTGCGCCAAAAACTCCTGAAAGACTATAATTTTCACTGATGTTCTTCTTTGATTTAAACAACGATAAGAGACTCTGGTTTCACCTTCACGGCTTTGCAACTAACGTTTTCGGTTCAAAGATTGAACACCTGAGGAGCAGGTTCTCAAGGACAGGCGAGTATTCCTTTTTTGCCATGGACATGGACTACGAGAAGCACACCACTACCGAAGTCCTTGATGTGGTTGAGGCACTCATTGAGGGATTTTCGGAGAAGTTTGAGGAGATAGTCCTCTGCGGTAGTTCCCACGGGGGATACATTGCATGCAACCTCATAAGGTTCAGGGATTTTGGCAATGTAAAGAGCCTCGTTCTTCTTGCCCCCTCCTTTGAGACCCTCTCACTTATCGTTAAGGAGCTCGGTGAGGAAAAGGTAAAAAGATGGCTGAGGGGAGAAGAGCCCCTCAGGTTCGTTGAGGAGGACATGGAGATTGAGGTCAGAAAAGACTTTGCGAGGGACATTCTCCAGAAGGGTTATGAGATCATTCAGGGAGACAGGGTCCTCTTTCCGGAAAGCCCTTCCGCCGGGATTTACATAATACACGGAGAAGATGACGAGATCGTTCCCATTCAAAGAACCGAACTTTTCTGCAGGAGGGTCAAGGTTAGGGAATTTGTCAGGGTAAAGGATGACCACCAGCTTTCAAACACATTTCCTCAAGCTGTGGAGGGTGTAATCAAACGCTTGTTGACAGATTAAAGGGCTTTTGTGTAAAATGCCTTTACATGCTCCGCGCATATTTCCTGATATTAATTATTTTTTCATTTTCCTTCTCATTTGATATAAGCTCTCTTGCAGGTCATGGCAGACCTTCAACCACCATTGATGTTTTCGGAGTGATACACGATAAGGTTGAGGGGTTCATGGGTCTTGCCCTGACATACAGACCGAAAGGAACAAGGTTCGGTGGAAAGATCCTTTACCTGAACGGGAGGCAGTTCTTCAGCGGAAAGTCTGCCCTTGGTCACGACTTCAAAGGAAGGTCAGAGGGATTTTTGATATTTATTGGTGGAGCTTTTGATCTGGGAGGAGTCCTGCACTTTTACGGCGGTGTTGGCGGAAGGGATATGCTCGGGGGCTTGACAGCCCTACAAAAGATCTACCTTGAAGACTCAAATGGTTTTGCCTTGAGGGGCCACTCCTATAATTTCAAAACCTTTCCCTTCTATGGGGCTGAGATTAAGGTTGTGGGAGTTGGGCAAACAGTCAGAACATCTTTTCTGCTCGGCACCCTTTACTACAAGTATGAGGTTACCTTTGACGAGTCCAACACCCTCTGGATGGAACCGGGGGAGAAGTTCAGGGTTGTTCTGGGAAACGTGGCAATGGTTTACATAGGCTTTAGCATAAACTTCTGAAAACCCTATATTCCTTTATATGAAGTGCAGACTTTGTGGTAAAAAGCCCGTCATCTACATGCCCCACCACAGGCTTGCCCTGTGTAGGGAGCACTTTGATTCCTGGTTTCTCAAGCACCTTGAGAGGACGGTTAAGGAATTCAGAATGTTTTCAAAGGACGATGGGATTCTCGTGGCTGTTTCAGGAGGTAAGGACAGCCTTGCCCTCTGGGACGCCCTTCTCAGGCTCGGATACAGGGCGGACGGCTTTTACCTTGATCTGGGAATAGGTGATTACTCAAAGAGGTCAAGGGAGGCCGTTGAGAGGTTTGCGGGAGAAAGAGGAGCAAAACTAATTATAAGGAGCCTTTCCGAGGAGCTCGGGGGAATTCCCCTGCTTGTTGAGAGAACGGGAAGGGAAAGCTGTTCAGTGTGCGGTTCAGTGAAGAGGTACTTTTTCAATAAGGTGGCAAAGGACCACCGCTACGCGGTGGTGGTTACGGGACACAACCTTGATGATGAGGCAAGTTCCCTTCTGGGGAACCTTCTGAGCTGGAATCTGAAGTATCTGGGGAGGAAGCATCCCGTTCTCCCTCAGGAAGGGGGTTTTGTGAGGAAGGCAAAGCCTCTGTGCAGGTTCACCGAAAAGGAAACCGCCCTTTACTGCCTCCTGAGGGGAATTGATTATGTTGAGGAGGAGTGTCCTTTCTCCGAAGGTGCAACGAGCATATTCTATAAGGAGATTCTCAACCGAATAGAAGAGAGGTCACCGGGAACGAAGATGAGGTTTTACCTTGAGTATGTGAGGAAGGTTCTCCCTCTTTTTGGTCAGGACTCAAAGGAGAGCCTCGGAAGGTGCAGGGTGTGCGGTGAGCCCTCTCCCTCTGAAGTGTGTACCTTTTGCAGTTTGAGGGAAAGGGTATTAAACTTTATTGGGACGGGGCGTAGCTCAACAGGATAGAGCGCGGGACTACGGATCCCGAGGTTGTGGGTTCGACTCCCACCGCCCCGGCGACAAAAATGGGAAAAAAGGAAAGCACTGAATCCCTTATTGCGGAAAACAGAGAGGCAAAGGCAAAGTACGAGATCCTTGAGATGCACGAAGCTGGCATAGTCCTTGAAGGTTCGGAGGTAAAGTCCCTCAGAAACAGGGGAAATGTCTCCTTCAAGGACAGCTTCGTGAGGATAGATAACGGCGAGGCGTGGCTCTACAACCTTTACAT
>JALSHX010000043.1 GCA_026982025.1 Aquificaceae bacterium
ATGAAAAACTTGAGTACAGGGACAACGGAAAGGGAATTCCCCACGAAAGAATAGAGGACATTTTTATTCCGTACTTCTCCAGCAATCCCAAAGGTATGGGTATCGGAATGGCCGTGGTGAAGAAGATAGCGGAAGATCACGGATGGCAAATAAAAGCTATTCCTTCAGATAGGGGTGCTCACTTCGTTATTGAGTTCAACTCAAGTAAGCCGAGAGCTTGAAGTATGAGTGTTAACTGCGTTTCCCAGATTGTATCAAGCTCTTCAAAGACCGCCTCCTCCTGCTCCTCGGGGGTTAAACTTTTAAAACCTTCCGACTTTACACCTCTTTGATGAAGAAGGAGCGGAACAAAGAGCTTTCCAAGAGAGTAAAAAACGAAGGACAGCTCAATGTCCGAAAGGTTAGGAAATCCGTTAAAGGTCCGCAAAGTTTTTAAGCCCGCCCAATCCGTCCACTTCCTCACATCGGGGTCCTCAACCCTTTGCTCCATCCCCCCTGCATACATTGAGCGAATTGCAAGAAGGGAGCGCGGGTCAAGCTCTTCTCCCAGCCGGGATTCAAGCTCTTTTTTAAGAACGGTAAGGTCGGAGCTCAAAATTTTCTCGTACTCCTTTAAGAATCTATCTTTCCAATTAATGAATCTGTGAAGTTCCTGAAAGGGAAGCTTCATCCAGTTTCCTCGGGTTTGGGGAACTTGGCAAGGACCTCTGGTGGCGGCTCCTTTTGGGGGAACTCTTCCCTGAAGTCGTTGTGATATCCGCAAACGGGACATCTTATCTCAACCGAATAGCCCTCGTGCAGGTGACCCACATCCCATCCGCAGAGGGGACACTCTCCCTCCTGAGCCCGTAATACCTCCGAGAGGGTATTTCCGTTATTGATGAACCTTCTTACGGACTTAACCTTCCTCAGAGCCCTCTCAACCTCCTCGCTGTTCCACTCCGCACCGCACTCAAGACATCTGTACTCAACGTACTTACCTTCCTTGAGTAGCTTGATGACCTCCCTTGACCCGCACTGATCGTCTATGCATATCTCACCTATCTCTTTCCTTGCGAGCCTATCCAGAATCTTTGAAAACATTTCACCGTCAAGTCGCATGGGAATGTCGTAGGACCTGTATCCGCAACACTCACAGGTTGCCTCAACCCTCGGATAGGGCTCCGTGTACTCGCAGACCTTCAACGCTATTCTATGACAGCTCGGACAAAGCTCTCTGTGCTGTAGGCACTTCACCATGGGAAGTTATCCTCCATCCTTTCAAGTAATTCTATAATATGTCCCGCCTGATCTTTACCTTCAACCCTTAAGATCACCGAACTCGCCTCAACATCTCCGACGGCAATTTTAGGAATATCCCGGTAAGCCTTGAACCCTTCAAGAATAACCACATCAAAGCCTCTGAAAAACTCCCCAATTATCTCCACAGGGTCGTCCTCCATTTTATCCCACAGGGTTAGCTTATCCTTCTGGCTCAGAACGACCCTCGGCGCCCATTTGAAGATCCTCCCCGTGTCCTTGTCCTCCCTATCCGTTTGAGCGTGACCCTTCGGGTCGTGTTTTATGTAGCCAACCTTGAATCCTTTTTCGGTAAGCATCTTTACCAGAACTTCAATTAGAGATGTTTTCCCCGAATTATGATATCCGACAATCGCAATCACCTTCATAGCAGTTTTGTTCAAAATTCTTTATTATTATGAATTCTATGGAGGTTATTGACCTCTGGAAGAGAAACCTTGAACGAACTAAAAGTGAAAGAACTACGGTTTCCTACATAAGACATGTAAAAAACTTCATTGATAAAATGGGATTAACAACCGATGAGGACATTCTATCCCTCGCACCGAGCCACATCTTTAACTACATAGACACCGTTTCCCTCGGACCATCCTCACTCCTTGCAAACCTTTCTGCACTTAGACACTTCTTTAGATTTCTGGCGAGGAGAGAATTTATTGACAGGGAAAAGTTTGCGGATCTTGAACAGGCAATTGAGGAGGCAAGGGAAGAGATAAACACCAAAAAGGACCCCGTTTATCCGAAAGCACTCACCAAAGAACAGGTCAGCAGGATCATGGAGGCGGTGAAGGGTAAGCGGTACGAAAAGATTTACTCCCTCTTTTTGTACAGCGGAATTCGGCTGGGAGAATACGAAAAGCTGGAAAAAGAAAGCTTTTACCTTGATAAGAGCGGGATACTTTGGATCAGGTTAAAGCCCCACATGACCAAGAGAAGGAAGGGAAGAATTGCCCCGGTTCTGGGTTCTTCAAAGGACGAAACCCTTGAGGCAACCGAGAGACTTCTGAAGTGGCTTGAAAACTATGAAGAAAACTTCTGCGTCAAAAGGGGAGTCCTTCAGGTTTACACCGACAGGCTCTCCAAAAGACTTGATATACCATTCAGCGTTCACAGCTTCAGACACACTTATATTACAAACCTTGTTAACAGCGGATTTCCAGTGGAAGTGGTCAAGGAATTCGCAGGTCATGCAAGTATAAAAACCACCATTGAAACTTATTACAAGTTCAGCCAGCACAGGGCCGAAGCCCTTGTTAAAGACTTCTTAAGATGATATGAAAAAAATCTACATTCTGACCATCTTCCCCGATGTAATTAACTCCTACGTAAAAGTAGGGGTAATAAAAGAAGCAAAGAAAAAGAAAAAGGCTGAGGTTATAGCCCTTGACCTGAGAAAGTTTGCAGATAAAGGTCAGGTTGATGACCTTGCTTACGGCGGACACCCGGGAATGGTTATAAAGCCCGAACCCGTGTTCCGAGCCTACGAGTATGTTTCCAAAGGTTCATCACCTTTCGTGATAATAACGGAGCCATGGGGGAGGACGCTGACTCAGGACCTTGTTGAGGAAATATCCCGACACGAATCAATAATGATTATAGCGGGAAGATACGAAGGTGTTGACGAAAGGGTTAAAGCAATCACCGACCTTGAGGTGTCCGTGGGGGACTTCATCTTATCAGGAGGTGAGCTTCCCGCACTGATGATTGCGGAATCGGTGGTCCGCCTTATTCCCGGTGTTCTCGGCGATCCAGAAAGTTTGAGGAGGGACTCATTCAGAGGAAAGTGGCTCGGCTGTCCCGCCTTCACCCGTCCGAGAGAATTCAGAGGGATGAAAGTTCCCGAAGTTTTGACTTCCGGAAATCATCAGCTAATTGAGCTCTGGCAGTTATACGAGAGCATTAAGAGAACCTTAAAATGGAGACCTTCTTCCGTTCCCGAAAAATTAACCGAAGTTGAAAAGTCAATGATTGAAAGTATCATCAGGGGGGAAGAGTTTGATTTGTGGCTTCAAAAGAACGCTAAGCTTCTTAAAATCTCCTCATAAACCTCTTTAGCTTAGCTATTGCCTCACCCTTGATCTGAGATACCCTTGACACCGAACAGTTTAAAATTTTTGCTACCTCTTTGAGGGGTAATTCCTCGTAAAATATGAGCTGAATAACCATCTTCTCCCTCTCATCAAGCTTATCAATTGCGTCCTTAAGTTTTTCAACAAGATCCTTCTGGACTATTTCCTTTTCAACATCATAGTTCTTGGAGCTTATGACTTCCTCATAAGACCTCTTTTCTTCTGTAAAAACATCCTCAAGATTCAAAACATAAGAAAAGGATATCCTGCTCAGATCGTGCTGTAAGGTTTCAATATCTTCTCCGAGGTACTGGGCTACCTCCTCATCCGTTGGTTCCCTACCGTGTTTTTCCGTCAGTTCCCTGAGGGCGTCCCTTATTTTCCTTTCCTTCTCCCTTACCCTTCTGCTCCCGAAGTCCAGACTTCTCAGGTAGTCGTATATCGCTCCCCTTATCCTGATCTTCAGATAACTCTCAGGATTTCTGTGAGCGTCAAGCTTTTCAAGAGCCTTTATTAATCCTATAATTCCGTGGCCTATGAGGTCCCTGACATCAATGGTGGGAGGAATGTGCCTCTTCACACTGAAGGCAATACTCTTAACAAGAGGCAGGTATTTGAGAACCAGCTCTTCCCTTTCCCTGTCCTGAATTGAGTAGGGATTCTTCATCTTCCGAACAACCCAGCGATAATCCTGTCCCAAAAACCACCCTGCGGTTTTTCTACCTTCAGATCCATTTTGCTGAGAATATTATACACATCATCAACAAATCCTCTCTCAAAGGGGTCCTGATCGATGATTTTTCGTATAAGGTTCCTTCTGTACTTAATACTTCCGAGATAATTGATCCTCGCTGTTGTGTACTTCTGGGTAAGTATTCTGACGCTTTCGTAAACCTTTGCACCCTCCCTTTCACTCTCAACTTTGTTTACAACAAGAAAGAAATCCTCAATTTCACTCTCCCTGTTGATGATCTTGATAAGGGCGTAGGCGTCCGCCACCGCTGTGGGCTCCGGTGTTGTAATGATCAGGGGAAAATCCGAAGAAGAGACCACCGTCAGGGTGTCGTCGTGAATTCCCGGCGGTGTGTCAAACACGACGAAGTCGTAGTTATCCTCCGCCAGCTCCTGAAGTCTTCTGACAAGGTTAAGAACCTGATCCTTGGGAAGTTTGGCAAGCTCATAAATTCCGTTTCCGCTTGATATGAAGGATAACCCCTCCCTGACTTCAACGGTTATGTCATCAAAGCTCGCATCTCCGAGGAAAAAGTGGGTAAGGTTTTTCTTAGGGGTTAGACCCAGCATCAGGTGAACATTGCTCAGACCGAAGTCCGCATCTATTATTAGCACTTTACGTCCGTTCTGGGCAAGGCATCTACCTATGTTAATTGAAAGTATGGTCTTGCCCACACCGCCCTTACCGCTTGCGACGGCAATGTAGCGGGTGGTCTCCGAGCCTTCCCTACGCCTGAGGTGAATCGCCTGCTGATCTAAACTCATGCTTTTCCTCTAATATCAATTTTGCCAGATAATCGTGACTCGCCATCACGATGTCGTCGGGTACAGTCTGACCCGTTGTGAAGCAAAGGATGGGAAGTCTCGTTCTGTATGCCACATTAATTACATTTCCCGGATAGGATGTCTCGTCAAGCTTGGAGAAAATTAACCCCCTGATTGGGAAAATTCCGAACTGCATGATAACCTCGTACATAACGAGTTCTGAAAGGTTCGCACTTATCGTGAGGTAAACGCTCGTGTCAAGGCTTTCAAGAAAGAGCTTTAGCTCGTTCAGCCTAACCCTGTCGTGCTGGCTCCTCCCCGCGGTATCCACAATAACCACATCCCTTCCGTCCATTTCCCTCATGCTTTTGACGAACCTGTCGGGAGTGTCAGCAACCCTGAATGGAATTTCCATGACGCTGACAAATGCTTTTAGCTGTTCAACGGCACCAACCCTGAAACTATCAAGAGTTATAACACCCACGCTCCTGCCGGAGCGTTTTAGTAGATAGCACAGCTTTGCAACTGTGGTTGTTTTACCGACGCCCGTCGGACCCACGAGCACCATGGTTTTGGGCGGGTTGTCA
>JALSHX010000044.1 GCA_026982025.1 Aquificaceae bacterium
GGAGCTCTATGAAATGCACAAGAGTGTCAATAAAAGAACCTTCAACTCCATAACGGTTGACGGATGCACGAGCACCAACGACAGTTTCGGGCTTATCGCGCTCGGGGAGGTCCTTGCGGAGAAGGACACTGTCAGAAGAGGAATTGAGGAGGTTTCTCTAACCCTTGCCAAGAAGATCGTCAAAGACGGTGAGGGAGCCACGAGGGTTATTGCGGTGACGGTTTTAAGAGCTTCTTCCGAGGAGAAGGCAAGGGCAATTTCAAAGGCGGTTGCCACCTCCCTTTTGGTCAAAACAGCAATTTACGGGAGGGACCCCAATTGGGGTAGAATAGCAGGAGCGGTGGGAAGCACGGATTACGAAGTTGATCAGGAGAGCATGAGAATTTATCTGGGAAACATTCTACTGTACGACGGAGGTTTAAAAAATTATGAAGAGGAAAAGGCAAGGAGCTATATTGAAACCAGCAAAGAGGTTCGTATAGTTATTGATCTCGGAGAGGGCTCGGGAATGTGGACTTATTACTCCTCCGATTTAGGTTATGAGTATATCAGGATAAATTCGGAATACAGGACGTGAGGTGGGCTATGCGCGGATTTCTTGAAGCTTTACCATTCTTAATTTTTGTAGCGGTTTTCCTCGCCGCTGTAATGGGGGGCAACATTTTTAAGTACATAGGAGGTATGGCTATGATCTTCTCTCCCATAGTTGTTCTGATAATTCTGGGTCTTATTTTCCTCTTTGCCGCAATCAAGATAATTCCCGAGTACGAAAGGGCTGTTGTTTTCAGACTTGGTCGTATGATAGGATTCAAGGGTCCGGGTTTGATAATTATCATTCCTATCATTGACCGGATAGTGAGGGTTTCCCTCAGGACGGTGACCCTTGATGTTCCTACGCAGGACATAATTACCAAGGACAATGTTTCGGTTCAGGTGGATGCGGTGGTTTACTTCAGGGTTGTTGATCCGTCAAGGGCTATTGTGGAGGTGGAAGACTACCTTTACGCTACCTCCCAGATAGCTCAAACAACGCTCAGAAGTGTGTGCGGAGAGGCGGAACTTGATGAACTTCTGTCAAAGAGGGAGAAAATCAACATCAAGCTACAGGAGATCATTGACCGTCAGACGGACCCGTGGGGTGTAAAGGTGACCGCGGTTGAGCTGAAGAAGATTGACCTTCCCGACGACCTCAGGAAGGCAATTGCAAGGCAGGCGGAGGCGGAAAGGGAGAGAAGAGCTAAGATAATTTCCGCTGAGGCTGAGTATCAGGCGGCTCAGAAGTTGCTTGAGGCTGCAAAGATTCTTGCCACCGAACCGATAGCTATACAGCTGAGGTACCTTGAGACCCTTCACACAATTGGCCTTCAAAACACGAAAACTGTTATTTTCCCCTTCCCCCTTGACCTAATTGAGCTTGTAGGGGGCAAGGAAAAGAAGGGAACGAGGTCCTGAGAATTAAGCGCTCAGAACTATACTTCGTAGCTCCTCGGACTGCCGTTCTCTAAGTTCTCCCCTCTGATGAACCCTTTTTTCCACCCTTTCGGGTCTGAGGGTCTGAACTATGTAATCCATAGCCCTGTGAGCCTTTGCGGGATCACCACAGGTGAAAACATCAACGGTTGCAAGACCGTGCTCGGGCCAGGTGTGAATTGATATGTGGGATTCTGCAAGAAGTATGACTCCCGTAGCGCCGTGGGGCTGGAACTGGAAGTAGTGGGATGAGATCTTTGTGAGACCGGCGGTTCTTACAGCGGACTCAAGGAGGTCCTTAATATCCTCCACCCGGTCAATCAGGTGGTCCGACACTCCGTAAAGGTCCGCTAAGATATGCAGTCCGAGGGTCTTTGCCATTTTCTGTCCTCCCTTGAGAAGTTTTGAAGCAGTCCTGAAATCAGCAGACTCATGATTAGAACCTCCTTAAAGGCAAATATACAGTATAATCGTTTCGGGTGAAAAACACAAGAAAAAGAGGTGTTAGGCCCACCTCTTCTCTGGTGCTGAATGCGGTTGCTAACATTGTAGGAAGCTTTGAGGATGTTATATTTATTGACCTGTTTGCGGGAACAGGAAGGGTAGGTCTTGAGGCGGAGAAAAGAGGAGCACGGGTAATTTATGTTGAGAAGAACCCGCGACTGGCGGACCAAATTAAGGAAAGGGTAGAGGGTAAGGTCATAAGGGCGGATGCTCTTTCCTTTTTAAGAAATTTCCCGGGGAAAGCCGATGTTATTTTTGCTGATCCTCCGTATTCCTTTAAACACTACGAAAAGCTCATTTCCCTTTCCCTTGATAAGATCGCCAGGGGTGGTATTTTTATTCTTGAGCACAGTAAAATGAAATCCTTTCCCTGCGATGACAGAAGGGAGTATGGTGATACCGCTCTATCTCTCTGGAGAAGGTGAGCCATGAAAACTGCGGTTTATCCGGGCACCTTTGACCCTCCTCATCTGGGTCATCTGGATATAGTAAAGAGGAGCCTTGAAATATTTGACCACATGGTTGTGGCAATTGCCGTTAATCCGAGGAGAAACCTCCTCTTTTCAATTGAGGAGAGGGTTGAGATGTTCAGAGAGATGATCAAAGACCTTGAAAACGGAATTGAAGTGAAGACCTTTGACTCCCTTCTCGTTGACTTCATGAAGAAGGAGGGAATTAAGTTTGCCGTCAGAGGCGTCAGACTTTTTACGGACTTTGAGTACGAGCTTCAAATTGCTTTAACAAACTACAGGCTCGCCAAGGTGGAAACCATTTTCATGATGCCCTCTCAGGAGTTTATACACATTAGCTCCACAATCGTGAGGGACATTGCCTCCTACGGGGGAAAGCTTGAGGGTCTGGTTCATCCCTTTGTGGAAAAAAAGCTGAGGGAGAAGTTCCCTTGAGATTTCTCTTAATGATTATCCTTCCTCTCAGCCTTTTGGCGGAACCGGTTTGCATTGAAGGTATAAGTAATCCCTCGGATGACCCCTATCTTGAGTATGCGGTCCTCAGGGCGGTTGAGCGGGCTCTTATTGAAAGTGGATACGAGGTTTCATGCGGTGAAGGATCTTCCTCCTCGTCTCTCACCATTGTGAGTTTTCAGGAGGTTCCCATAGCCTACACACCGGAACAGAGGATAAACCTTTACAACCTGACCCTCCGTTTGAAGGTTATCATAGGCGATAAGGTTTTTACCGTTGGAGCTACGGTCCCTTACAGCCTTCCGTCGGGTTCTTCAGGAGACATTCCCAGAAGGAGGGCTATAGACGATTTAACGGATAAAATATATTCCTATATTCTTCAAAATCTCAGGAGGTGAAGAAGATGCTGATTAACTACGAGACCGATAAAGGAGTTCAGGAGGTCAGGCAGAGGCTTGAAGAGGAGGCAAAAAAGAGAGGATTCGGAGTTCTGTCTACCCATGAAGTTACGAACATTCTTCAGAACAAGGGAACACCTATAGATTACACTTCTGTCATCGTTGAGATCTGTCAGCCCTCCTCCGCCCAGAAGGTTCTCTCAAAAAATCCGTACATAGCAACCGCCCTTCCCTGCAGGGTTGCGGTTTTTGATCAGGGAGGGAAAACAGTAGTAAGCACCATAGCACCCACCGAGATGCTTTCAATGTTCAACGAGCCGGAGCTTGAGGACACCGCCAGAAAGGTTGAAGATATGATTAAAGAGATAATTGAAGAGTCTATTAAATGATCCATGAAGGGTATATGAAACTTGCCCTCACCCTTGCGCGCAGGCGCAAGGGTCTTACCCATCCCAATCCTACCGTAGGTTGCGTCATCGTTAAAAACGGCGAAATAGTAGGATTGGGCAATCACCTCAGGGCGGGAGAGCCTCACGCGGAGATCGTTGCTCTCCATCATGCGGGTGAAAGGGCGAAGGGAGCTGATATGTATCTAACCCTTGAGCCATGTACCCACTGGGGAAGAACTCCTCCCTGCACCGAATCAATAATAAAAGCAGGTATCAAAAGAGTCTTCGTGGCGACGACGGATCCAAATCCCGTTATCGCCGGGGGAGGAGTTAAGAGGTTAAAGTCTGCGGGAATTGAGGTTTATGTGGGTCTGTGCGGTGAGGAGGCAAAAACTTTAAACGAGGACTTTTTCACCTACATCTCCTCCGACAGACCGTACATCACCCTTAAACTTGCTCAAAGTATTGACGGCAGGATTGCCGCGAAGGGAGGCAACAGCAAGTGGATAACCTCCGAAAGGGCTCGGACATACGCTCACAGGTTAAGGATGGAGGCAACTGCGGTTCTGGTGGGAATAAACACCGTTTTGAAAGACAACCCCCTCCTGACGGTTCGCTACTTTCCGTCCGAGCACAATCCTGTGAGGGTGGTGATTGACCCCTCCCTGAAGATTTCTCCCGATCACAACTTGGTGAGAGATGATTCATCCCTGCGGCTTATTTACTTTTCCTCGAGTGATTCTGAAAAGGTCCGCAGACTCACGGACATGGGAGTTCAGCTGATCCGCATGGAATCTCTGAATCTGAAGGAAATATTGAAAGACCTTAGGTCAAGGGACGTGGTTCACCTGCTCGTGGAAGGTGGAGCGGACACAGTAACGAGGTTTATCAGGGAGGGACTTTGGGACAGGTTGGTCGTGTTCACAGCACCGAAAATCCTCGGTGAAGGGATAGGTTTGGGAGATCTGGGAATTGAGAAAGTCTCCTCGGCGCCTGAGCTTAAGCTCAGGAGAGAGATTCCCCTCGGAGATGAGCGGATTTTTGAGTACATCCCCGTCATAGAAAAAGGTGGACTCAGGTGGTAAAAAGGAACAATGCGGTGGATTGAGCTGGACCGGTCAAAAATAAAGGTCTACGGAAAGCCCCTTAAAACGATGATGAAGGGCATGACCGCTCAGGAAGAGCACACCCACTTTCTCCACAGTCTGCTCACCAACAATGTTAAAAACCTCAAAGACGGGTCGTTTAATTACAACCTCTGGCTTCGCCAAAACGGTCAGCCCTTGGGAGACTTTTTTGTTTACAGGATAGAGGATCACTTTCTTCTGGATACGGAGAAGGATGCAAAGGAAGTCATTGCTCGCTTTGAGGAGCTAAAGCTCTCTCTGAGGGTTTACTTTGAGGACCTGTCCGCCGGGCTCATGCACTTTTTTGTTTTCGGCGAGGGATCTTCTGAGTTCATAAAAGACGCCTTCGGCGTTGTTCCCGAAGAATTCAAATTTATAAAAAAGGATGGAGTCCTGATTGCCTCCAATCCCCTGAGAATAGGTGAGGAGGGTTATGACATAATAACAGGCGAGAGCTCTCTCCCTCTTCCCGCAGATAGGCAAGTAAGCTCTGAAGAGTTTGAGGACCTGAGAATACGAAGGGGCATTCCCCGCATCGGAAAGGAGCTTAGAGAGGGTTTTTCCCCCGTTGAGGCAGGCATGGTTGAACACGCCATAGACATGAACAAGG
>JALSHX010000045.1 GCA_026982025.1 Aquificaceae bacterium
GAGTGGATGTCTTCCGATTCTGCTCCAGATTCCAGTCTTCTTTGCCCTTTACAAGGTGCTCATTATCACGGTTGATCTGAAGCTTTCGGGTATGATCTGGATTCCGAGTCTTGCGGAGAAGGACCCTTTTTACATTCTCCCCGTTTTGATGGGGCTTTCAATGATAATCCAGCAAAAACTTACCCCCAATCCGGATCCAAAACAGAACATGATCATGTACATCTCCGCGGTTGCCTTCACCTTTCTCTTTGCCAATTTCCCTGCTGGGCTCGTTCTTTACTGGACGGTAAACAACATACTGAATATAGGTCAGAATTTTTTAATTAAGAATGTTATCCTCAAGAAGAAGTCCTGAGGTACTCTTCAACAGACCACCTGAGAGCTTCGTGGTAGTCTTCCGGCTCCCTTTCCGTAAGGCACTTGACTCCATCGGGAATTTCCTCGGGATCCAGCCCGCAAATGTTGTCCTTCCACATCATGAGCATCTGGTCTGAGGAAAAGGGAGGGGGCTGAATTAATGTCTCCACCGCTCTTGCCGTCCAGAACATAACTTTCTTTGGCAGTGGAACCATAAGGACCTTTCTTCCCAGAAGTCCGAAAGTATCTTCAAGAAGTTTTCTGAAGCTGACCCTTTGAGGACCGCATAGGGAAAGTATCTTTCGGTCCCACTTTCTTTTTTTGACGGCTCCCACAAAACTGTCAGCAACATCTCTTACGCTTACGGGCTGAAAGAGGTACCCACCGCCTCCGGGAAGAGCTACGACTGGCAGGATTCTGGTTATCCTGTCCATGTCTTTAAAGAGTTTCTGCTCGGGTCCGAGTATAAGGGAGGGTCTCAATATGACATAATTGAGACCGCTTTCCATAAGCAACTTTTCTGCCATCCTCTTGGTCCTGTGATATTTTGAGGGAGAGTTATCCGAGGTTCCAAGGGCGCTCATGTGAACTATCTTTCTGATGCCCATTTCCCGGGCAACTTCGTAAAGGTTTTTGGCAATTTCAAAGTGAACCCGCTCAAAGGTAATTCCGCGGGAGGGAACTTCAAAGAGGATGCCAATGAGGTGAATAAGAACCCTTGCCCCAGACCCTGCAAAAGCGTCGGATAGGGATTTTTTTGAGTAGAAGTCAACCCTGTGAACGACTACATCACTTCCGAACATCCTTACCGCCTTTTTCTCGTCTCTTACAAGTAAATGAACCTCCGTTCCTTCAGAGAGAAGCGCCCTCACAAGGTGCTTTCCCACGAATCCTGTCCCGCCCGTTATCAGAACCTTCACTTAAATCCTCCCGGTTTTGGTTAACCTTTTTATTGAGAAGTAATCGTCAATCCCGTAGCAGTTCCAGAGAATTGATATGAGCTTTAGGAATACCTGAGCAGTAACCGAAGCATCGTGAAGTGCTCTGTGAAGCCTCTCATACTCAATACCCAGATGATCTGCCACCTCTTTAAGGGAGTATTTCCCGAGGTCAGGGAGAAGTTTCCTTGACAGCTGAAGGGTGCAGATGTGTGGTTTTCTGAACTTTGTACCTGTGTACACTCTGGTGTACTTTGTCAGGAACTTAATATCCTGCCGAACATTGTGCCCCACGACTATTGAATCTCCGATAAAGTCCAAAAATTCCGGGAGCACTTCTCCTATTCTCGGACTTCCTACTATCATTGCGTTTGTGATGCCGGTGAGTTCCCTGATTCTATCCGGTATGAAAAACCCCGGATCAACGAGAGAGGAGAAGGAATCCGTTATAATTCCTCCCTCAACCCTCACGGCGCCAATGTCAATTATCTCCGCGTGGTTTGAGTCAAATCCCGTTGTTTCCACATCTATGGCTACAAAGCAACCGTCAAGGAGGTGGTCCCTCACCTCATTGCCTCCCACATTGCAATTGCACCCGCAGAACCAACATTGAGGGATCCCACCCTTCCTTTCATAGGAATGGTCACAATGAGGTCCGCAAGCTTAAGTATGTTTTTGCTGACTCCTCTGTCCTCCGCACCGAGGACCAGTCCACAGGGCTTGGGTATGCTAACTTGCCTTATGTCTCTGCCTCCCTTTTCTACTGCTACAACCCATCCTCCTTCCTTTTTAAAATTTCTGAGCTCCCGGGAAAGATTAACGGTTTTTGCCATTATAAGATGGAAAATAGCTCCCGAAGAAGCTTTGACCACGACATTGTTCACGGGAGAGGTTCTTTCTTTCGGAAGCAGTGCACCTGTGCCTCCGAGAACCTCGCAGGTTCTGAGGAGGTTTCCCAGATTTTGTGGGTCGCTGATGTGATCGGGTACTATGAAAAAAGTTTTCCTCAAAATGGTCTCCTTAAACAGCTCATGGGGAGTCCTGTACTCTACCGGGCTTAGGATTGCAACAACTCCCTGTGTCTTCTTTGTTCCCGCCAGCTCTTCCACCTTTTTTCTTGAAACCTTCTGAACTTTCACGCCCTTATTTCTCGCGAGCTCGTAAAACTTCCTCGGCAGGTGGGAGTCGTGAGCCAGATAAATTTTTTCAACCTGCTTTCCCGAATTTAAAGCTTCAATGATCGCGTTTCTGCCAAAGATAATTAGCTCTTTCAATAGGTCCTCGCATAGAGCTTTTTATACTCTTTCAATTATACTTTTGACAATTTCCTTCTCAAGGGGTGAGCTGATTTTGGGGATTATGCTTTCTGCGACCGTCTTTTTGGCGTCCTCGTATCTTGTCAGCCTTCTGGCACACCTGATGGTGTCCCTTATAGAAAAAACGAACTCAACGGGCTCTTCCGACTGCTGGGTCTGGTAAAGGCGGTAAGCCTTTCTAATTTCGTTTGCAATTTTAAGAAGTTCAAAAATAAGTAGAACGAACCTTTCCCTTTCCGGCGTGATCAGGTCCTTAGCCCTCGCGGTGCTTACCTCATTGACAACCTGATACCAGAGGTAGGTAAAGTCCTCCCTTGACAGGTCCGAAAGTTGAGGAACATAGTTTTTGAGGATTATTGCTTCGTCGGGATAGTAAAAGCCTCTTTCGTCCTGAAAGGGAGGATAGTCTATGTAAATGACATCAGCTCTTGACTTTATATCCTGCGGAAGTTCTGAAACACCGAGATAGTTCTGGGGATTCATCCCTCCAAGAATTATGACATCTTCCTCTGCCTTTATCTTCTCTCCGTAAGAAAGGACGAGGTATCTCCTGTAGTCAAAGAGGGGATTGAAAATTTTAACGAGGGAAGGGGGAAGTGTATTTATCTCGTCAAGGTAAATGATCGCCCCCGGTGTTCGTAATGCCCTTACGAGGTCGGAATATACCCTTCTGGTTCCTCTCCTCGGGTCAAATTCGTAAACAAAAGTTATGTCTTCCTTTTCCATCTTTGAGTTGCACGGGACGATGAAGAGGGGTCTTCCGCTTAAATTTGAAAATACTTCAACGAGAAAGTTTTTCCCTACTCCTGCGTCTCCTTCAAGGATGAGTATTCCTTCTCTGTACTCAAGCTGTTCCCTGATTATTGAAACGAACCTTTCAAGATTCTGGACAAACCAGGGAGTCTGTTCGTAGGAAACGAGGTCGGGAGGCGGTGCGGTGTCTCTTGAGAGCAGTCCGTTAAGGTGCCTGAGGTATCTGTTGACCCACGGCGGAAAGTGTTTGATTTCTTCCTGTTTAAGGATGTTGTTAAACCTCTTTGGCTCGGCAACGATCCCGTCCTCTCTCTCAAAGACGAGCTTTCCGTACACTACTCCTTCCTCAAGGACCTTTTCCTCAACCTTTACGCTCCACCTTAACCTGTGGGGTTTAAGTTCTTTTCTCGGGAAAAACTCCCTTCCGAAGTGGACACCTTTGTCCTCAACGATTATAGAGAATGTTTTGAGTCTCTCCTCAATTACCTTTTCCTGAAGGGTTCTCACGAGCTTTTCAACCGATTCACCGTGCATTTCTCTGGGAAGGGAGTTGATAAATTCCCTCGTTTTCTTAACTTCTTCAAGAGCTTCAAGGTCCCTTATATCCGTTAAGTCCGTTTCTCTTATGGCTTTCCTCACCTTTTCAAGGTGATTTGAAAGCTCCCTTTGGAAAAATTCCTTTGATTCCCTGATAAGATCTTCAAGTACCTGCCTGATATCACCCTTTGATCCGTCAATCCTGCTTTCAAGTTCCTTGAAGTCCTCACCTGTCAGGGTTCTTGACTTTATTTTGCCCCGAATTCTTTCTATTAAGATCTCGTAGGACCTCGCCCGTGCCATTTCTCTGGCTTTTTTGGTAATTTCTCTCACTTTTTTTATGGGAATGTCAATGCTATCAAGTTCGGATAATTCGGGGATTTGCATAATCTTTTCTTCCCTGTCAGCATTTTTTAGTTTTTTAGTTAGCTCCTTAAATAGCTTCTCTGAGTTTTTTACAATTTGCTTCTGTCTGTCAGGGGGGTAGGTGAAGTCAATGATGTTGGTTTCAAACTTTTCAAGGTAGTAAAGTCGTTTATCTTCCGAATCTTCAAACCTTGAAGTGTAAATTGAACCGTCGGGGGAAACGGTAATTATGTTGTAACCGTAGCCCTCAACGAAGCCGAGATGGGTATTGTTTTCAATGTCTATGACGCCGAATCTGTTTTCCTCCAAGTCAGCGGTAAAAAGGAACCTTCCGTCCGGTGATAGGGATATGTGGGAAACTTTGTGAAGGGGGTCAATCTCCGCCAGGTATGAGTCCGTATTGGTGTCGTATATGACAACTGCACCGGTGACCGAATCGGCGAGGATAATTTCTTCATCCTTTGAGATCAGTGCCTTTGCAGGGGCGTAAGGAAGCTTTTTGATGAGAGTCCCTCCCAGACTGTAAATTGCGGTTCCCTCCGTTCCCCCGAGCACAATCCTTCCGCTGGGAAGAATTTTTATTGTTTTGAGGTCGCCTATGCCCGACTCTCTGTAAGAAAAGGTACTTTTAAAGTCAACGGTTTCCTGACTCAGGTCTCCCGCGAGGTCTATTGAATAGACTTTCTCTCCCACAACTCCGAAAACGAGAGTCCCGCTTCTTATGTCAAGCCCTCCTGTGGGTCTGAGACCCTCCTGTGAAATCCTGTGATTCTTCCAAGAGGCGGGATCTTTGGGTTTGTTGAGGTAGTAGATTGCTAGGTATGGCGATGCACAAATTGCAAGGTACTGTCCATTGAATACTATGTCCGTTACAGATTGGGAGGGTGGTCTTGCTGGCAGTCTGTGGAGCTTCCCTTCCCAGTCGTATAGCTGAAAAACACCGTACCTCCTTCCAACGAGGATCCAGTACCCGTCATCACTTGAATCCATAGCTTCAATCCAGTACTCCTCAAT
>JALSHX010000046.1 GCA_026982025.1 Aquificaceae bacterium
TAGTGCTGAAGGCGGTTCGGATTCTCACCGTACCTTCCGTCCTGAGGTCTCCTTGAGGGTTCAACATAAGCTACCCTCCAGCTTCCGGGACCCAGAACTTTCAAAAAGGTGGCGGGATTCATCGTTCCCGCACCCACCTCTATGTCGTAGGGTTGCCAGATGAGACAGCCTTTTTTTGCCCAGAAGTCCTGAAGCCTCAGTATAATTTCCTGAAAAAGCAACCCCGTGCACCTCAGACCCTTGCCGATATCTCACTCCTCAGTTCTCCGGTCATCTCTACCATGTTCTTGAGGGCGGGTTCAACTTCCTCCCAGCGTCTCGTCTTAAGACCACAGTCAGGGTTTACCCACAGGAGTTCGGGGTCAAGAACTTTCATAGCCCTCTCCATAACACCTTTCATCTCCTCCTTGGCGGGGATTGCAGGGGAGTGAATATCGTAAACTCCTATACCTATTTGTCTATCCCATCCGCTGAACTTTTCAAAGGCGGTGATTATCTCACCTTTACTCCTTGAAGCCTCTATTGATATTACATCAAAATCCATCTGGTAAATGTACTCAATAATTTCATTGAACTCGGAATAGCACATGTGGGTGTGTATCTGAGTCTCCGGATTTGCCCGTGAGCAAAGCCTGAAAGCTTTTACAGCCCAGCCGAAGTAATCTTGCCAGTCCTTCCTTTTTAGCGGCACTCCTTCTCTGAAGGCGGGCTCATCAATCTGGATTATCTTAATTCCTGCTTTTTCAAGGTCTTTGACCTCGTCAAGGAGGGCAAGGGCAATCTGATAGGCAATTTCCTTCTTGGGCACATCCTCCCGATAGTAGCTCCAGTTCAGTATCGTAACGGGTCCTGTTAGCATTCCCTTGACCGGTTTGTGGGTCAAAGACTGGGCGTAAAGAATCTCGTCAAGGGTCATGGGCTCGGGTCTTGAAACATCTCCATATATAATGGGCGGTCTGTAAACCCTTGAACCGTAAGAAAGAACCCAGCCGTGCTGGGTTGTTGCGATGCCGTCCATCTTGAAGGCAAAAAACTCAACCATGTCGGTTCTTTCAAACTCACCGTGAACCAGAACATCAAGCCCCACCTCTTCCTGAAATGAGATCACCTTTCTGATCTGGGAGCGGATGAACTCGGTGTATTCGTTCTTGGATACCTTTCCCGACCTGAAGGCGGTTCTCATCTTCCTCACTTCCGGAGTCTGAGGGTATGAGCCTATGGTGGTGGTGGGGAACAGAGGAAGCTTTAAAATTTCCCTCTGAATCTTATCCCTCTCCTCGTAAGGCAGTTCCCTCCTGAAGTCCTCCTCGCTCAGGGAGGTTATTCTCCTCCTGACCTCGGGATTCTCTCCGAAGCTTAGCTCAACGATCCTCTGGGAGTCCTCAACCCTCTTTAGAGCATCTTCATCACCGCCGAAGGCGGTCTTTAAAAGATTTAACTCTTCAAGCTTCTCCTTTGCAAAAGCGAGCCTCTCCCTTAAACCCCCGGGAAGGGAACTTTCCGGCTCCTTGGTAACTGGAAGGTGAAAAAGCGGGCAGGAGTTAGAAACCGCCAAATCCCCGACCTTTTCCGAAAGCTCCCTCATAAGGTCCAGCTTTTCAACGAGGTTTGCCCTCCATGGCTGGCGCCCGTTTATCACTCCGGCTATCAGCTCCTTATCCTTCGGAAATCCGTATTTTCTAATGTTTTCAAGATTCTCGGGACCGTGTACGAGGTCAAGGTGCAGGGCGTTTACCGGAAGAGAAATAAACCTGTGGTAGTCTGACACGCTTTCGTAGTATGTGAAAACGGCTATCCTGATGCCGGACTCGGAAAGTTTACCGTAAACGTTGTGGACCACATCCCACTCCCACTCCTCAGTATCAAGGACCAGAGCGGGCTCTTCAATGTGGACCCACAGGCACCCCGAATTCTTAAGGCTCTTGAGAACCTCAAGGTAAACTTCCGTGAGGCGTTCCGAGAGTTTCGCCATCTGAGAGGGATCCTCAATCCTTTCAATCTCAAGAATGGGCACCTCTCCACCTTTCTTCTTAAAAGCTTTGGAGAGCTTAAGGAAGGTATAGGGACCTATTATGTGAGGAGTATTTTCAAAGCCCTTTTCCTTTAAGAATGTGTAATCATCAAGGGGAAAGTTTCTCAAAAGGTGAAAATCCTCACTTTCTATCTCGGGAACGAGGTAATGGTAGTTTGTGTTGAACCACTTGGTCATCTCAAGGGCGTGCCTTCCCCTTGCCATCTCAAAGTAGGTCTCAATACCCCTGTACTCTCCGAACCTTGAGGGGACCGCACCCACCATAACAGCGGTATCAAGCATGAAGTCGTAGAGAGAAAGCTCGTTGGAGGGGACGCAGTCGGTAAACTTCCTGTATAGATCCGACCTCCATACCTTAAGTTCCCCGATTCCCTTCAGAAGATCGCTCTCCGTGATTGACCCTTTCCAGAATTCCTCAAGGAGCTTTTTAAACTCCCTTTTTTCTCCCAGCTTGGGAAATCCGAAGGCTATTGCTCTCATCTTCACACTCCCAGATCCTTTGCCTGCTCTTCTGTCAGCACCCTCTCCTGATCCTCCCTCTCAAGGGCTTTAGACCCGCACCTGTCAAGGAGCTGTTTCAGTCTCACCGGTGCCTCCGTCAGGGGGAGGGATGAGTCGTAAATCTCACCCTTTACTCCGCATTCCTTAAAGGCTTCGTAGAGCATCCTCAGTCCCTTCTCCGCCTCCGGACCGTTCCTCCTGACGACCCATATCCAGTCGGGATTCAGTTTACCCTCCTTTTTGAGATCCCTTATTGCGTTTGCAACGCCTTCTCCGAGGGTAACATCTATTCTGGTATTGTTGGCGGTCCCTCCGCAAACCAAAACTCCCCTTATACCCGGCTTGGAAAGGATAATTCTCGTAATCCTGTACATCTTCTCCGCCGGAGGATTACCTCCTATGTCAGTGAAGTTTGCGGGCTTCATCCCTATTGCGTAAGTTGTCTCAATTGTCACCGTTGATCCGCCTCCCCCGAAGGTCATCATTGCGATGTCCCCGTCCATCTCAACATAAGAACCCGCCTTTCCCCTGTGGTCGTCCTTGTCAATTTCGGCTGCCTGAACCTCTCTCTCTGTGGGAGGTCTTTTAAGGGCGGTTCTCACACCGTAGATTTTTGAAGGAGGAACGGATGCATCATCATCTATCTTAACAACTGCGTCAAGAGCCATAACCCTCAGCTTTCCTCCCTTTTCAACGATGGCAAGGGGATTAACCTCAAGGAGCCTTGCCTCCGCATTCCAGAAGGCGGTGTAGAGACCCGCTATTACCTCAGAGAGCTGGCGGAGGACACCTTTGTACTCGTCCGGAATTCCCAGCTCAAGGAGGTAGTTTCTGACCATGTGAGGGTAGAGCCCTTTGAGGGGATTTACCGGAAAAATACCTATTTTTGAGGGATCAACCTCCTCTATGTCCATTCCCCCTTCAAGGCTCAGGGTCAAAACGGGAGACCTGTGCTCTGTGGAGTAGGTAACGGAGGCGTAAATCTCCTTTTTTATTTCCGCCTTTTCCACCACGAGAACGCCAACGGGCATTTCTCCGTAAACGGGAAACTCAAGAAGTGCCTTAATCTCCTCAAGAGCCTGTTCGGGAGTTGAACACAGCCTCACCGCTCCAGCTTTACCCCTCTTTCCCACCAGCACCTGAGACTTAACGACGCACTGTCCGAGTTGATTAACGAAGTTCTCCACTTCTTCGGTTATCTGATCAACGAACATATACCGCGGTACGGGAATGGAGTACTTTTTAAAGATCTTGTCGTAAACCTCGTACTCATAAAGGTCCATTTTCCATCCTCCGAACAGGAATCATAGATTCATAGAATTATATGCTATAATTCCTTCCCATGGCTAACACGAAACAGGCTGTAAAGAGAACAAGAAGGGACCAAAGGAGACGCGAGAGAAACAGGTATCACCTCTCCCGAATGAGAACATACATCCGCAACTTCAAGAAACTGATTGAGTCGGGTGACCTTGAAGGTGCCAGAGAGTTCCTTCCAAAGGTTGTCAGCATGATTCAGCACACTGCCAGCAAAGGCGTAATTCACAGGAACGAAGCCTCAAGAAGGGTGTCAAGGATTTCTAACCTTCTCAATAAAGCTCTTAAAGATTCTGAGGGAAAGGGACTCCCCGAGAACAAAAAGGGTGCCAAAGTAAAGAAGTCCGCCAAGAAAGATAGAGAGTAAAATCACCGCCGAAGGCGGTAGGTTTAGACCTTTAATGTAAAAGATAAAAATTGACATAAGGAGAGTGGAACAGATCACCTTCAGGAGAGTCTTGGAAATCTTTAACCCGTTCACTTTTTCGTCCTTCTTCCTGAGGAGGTAAACAAACCCTGCAACAGCGGAGAGAGAGGTTCCTGCAGGGAGTCCGTAAAGACCGAGGCCCAGCAAAAAGGCAAAAACTGATGCAAAAACAGCCTCCGAAGAGATCATTATCAGGGAACTCTTGAGCGGAGTTGAAGTGTCGCCCCTTGAAAAAAAGGGAACGGTGAGCACCTTTTGAAGGGACATAAAGGGAAGTCCCAGGCTGTAAATGGCAAGAACATCAGATGCTTTTAAAACGTCCCCGTAGGCAAAGCTTCCCCTTCCGTAAATGAAGTCAATAATTTCCTCTGAAATCATAAATAGTCCGGCGGATGAGGGAATGATCAGGATGATAATCAGACGGAGGGCATCCGTGAGCTGGGAAGACCTGTCCGCGTCCTTTTTGGACATGAGGGGGAGAAGGGAGTTGGCAATGCTTGCGCTTACAAGTCCGAAAGGAAGGTGGTAAAGCCTTCCTGCGTAGTAAAGGTAAGAGATAGCGCCTCTTCCGACGAAGGAGGCGAGGAATGTATCTATAAAAATTGATAGCTGGCTTACTCCGAATCCACCGAGAGCAGGAACCATTCTTCTGAGAAGCTTTTTTATGTCATCGGAAATTTCAAGCCTGAAGCCGGGAAGCAGGTGGCTTCTCAAGAGGCTCGGAACATTGATGAGAACCTGAAAAAGCCCTCCCAGAAGGACCGCGACGATCAGGGCTTTATATCCCAAAATCTCCGCAAGTATGAGGAGAATAATGACAAAAACTCCGTTGAAAACAGCCTGAGCAAGGGCGGGAATAAAAAACTTTCCGTGAACATTGAGAATCCCCATAAACATTGAGCTTACGCCGACGAGGATCATGTAAGCGAAGAGAAACCTTGCCATGAAAACCGATAGAGAGTATGATTCAGATG
>JALSHX010000047.1 GCA_026982025.1 Aquificaceae bacterium
TCATCGTGAAAAATCGCTCCCTTCCCGGGAAACTACCCGTAAGGTCCCTCAACGCCTTTGTGAGAATAAACAAAAAGCCTCACCTTGCCTTTCCCGAACTTTATTACATAAATCCCACCGCAGGGAAGTACGAGGAGGTTGCATCTGTGCTTGCGAGGAAAACCCTGACTGCTATCAAAAGGGATCCAGGGCTGATGGAAAGGTTCAGAGACTACGTTGGGGAGTTTGAAAAGAGAGGTCTTGACCCTGTGGAAGCAAGGAGGGAGGCTCTTAAGCTGATAATGGCATCTGCAGGGATTCGGGTCAGTATGTGGCTACCGAAGGAAGACCTTCCCCGTAAGCTATACCTATACTGCCACAGAACCACCTACAGGCATGATCCCGGGACTGGGAGAAGAAGGGGAATTTCTGAGGTGAGGCTTTATCCGGTAACCCTCAGTGTTGTGGCCGAAGGCAACATCAGGATTGAAAAGGTGGAGGTTCTTGAAAGTGATATCAGGCTTGTGATCAGAGTTGCGTACCCGGGGAGGATTCCCCGGAATCTTCCCCTTGACCTCATAACTGTAAACCCTCCTGTGGCAGAAGGTTTCAGCTTTAAGGGCTACAGGTTTGTCTATGCGGGAGGGTATCTTTACCAGGGTTCCGGGAGAGACCCAAACAGGGGAAGCTATGTGGTCATGCTAAGCAATGCGGGGAAAGGGTTTTACACAATCATCTCCCATCAGGGGGAGGAGAGGACCTACGAGCTTTACATACGACTTGGCTATTACGGCTCAAAGGTGAAGAGGAAAGAGATCTCCCTGTGGAATCCTCACCCCGGAGATTCATACTACACGGGCACCTTAATTGATAAAGGCTACAGCCACAGGAAACTGTTGAAGCTCCTCGGCATCAAAACACCGGCTAAGTTCACCTTCAGGATCGTTTCGCCCGAGGGTTATGAATCAGAGCCCTTTGAGGTGGAGATAAAGTGATCACTCCGCCTCCTCTTCAACCCTTATGACAACGGGCTTGCCTGCAACGACGGGAAGGTCCTCTATCCGGGACAGGGCTTTCTGTATATCCCTTTCGTAAGCTTTGTGGGTGAGAATGACCAGGGGAACCACGGGTTCGTTCTTCACGCCCGCTATCTCGCAGACCATCTCCTTCTGGAGAACAGCCGCGATGCTTATGTTGAAGTCGGCAAGGACCCTTGAGATTGAGGCAAGCACGCCCGGTCTGTCGGGAACGGAAAACCTCAAATAATACCTGCTGTAAAAATTTTCTCTAACCGTAACGGGTTCACTTTCCCAGTCTATGGGTGTTATCTCACCACCGTTTCCCGAAGCCACTGCTCTTCCAATGTCAACTATGTCGGAGACAACTGCTGAGGCGGTAGGAAGGGAGCCAGCACCCTTTCCGTAATACATCGTATTACCCACAAAATCACCCTCTATCATAACCGCGTTGTAAACACCCGATACCTTTGCAAGAGCTTCCTCGGAGTGAATAAAGGTGGGATGAACCCTGATTTCCACCTCACCGTCAAAGCGCTTTGCTATGGCAAGGAGCTTGAGGGTGTATCCGAGTTCCTTTCCGAGTTCTACATCAAGCCTGTCAAGATCCCTTATTCCTTCAACCTTGACTTTTTCAAAGGGAAAGTACTTTCCGAAAGCAAGTGAAGCGAGGATGTTTATCTTGTGAGCAGCATCCCATCCATCTATATCAAGGGTAGGGTCCGCCTCTGCATAACCCTTCTCCTTTGCCTCAGCAAGTGCCCGGTCAAAGCTCAGGTTTTCCTCAAACATTCTTGTTAATATGTAGTTGGTGGTTCCGTTAAGGATCCCGTAGATTGTCCTGATTCTGTTGGAAACGAGTCCCTCTCTGAGAGCCTTTATCACAGGGATACCTCCGCCTACAGAGGCTTCAAATCCTACCCTCAGTCCTTTTTCCTGAGCCTTCAGGAAAATCTCCTCACCTTCAAGGGCAAGAAGGTGCTTATTGGCGGTTACCACGTGTTTACCGCTTTCAAGGGAATTCATTATTAGCTTTTTGGCAAAGTCTCTTCCGCCCACCAGCTCCACGACCACATCGCTAAAATCCACTACCTCCTCCCAGTTTCTGGTTCTCAATTCCTTGGGAACTTCAAATTCTCTTTCCCTGTTCCAGTCAAGGTCAGCAACCTTAACGAGCTCAAAGTCAATGCCGGTTTTCTTCCTCAGAATTTCCCTGTTTTCAATAAGGAGCCTGACCGTTCCCGTCCCCACCACACCGCAGCCGACTATTCCTATTCTCAGAGAACCCATCAGATGTACCTTCCCTCCGAAACCATTATCACCCGCAAAGAATTTTCCTCTTTACGGACCTCACTGACCCTGTAGTCAAGGAAATTTATCCTATCAAGGTCTTCAAGGGTAACCTCCATCTCAAGGATGTACCTTAGGGTGTATGCTCTATGAGCAAGGGAGTTTATGACCCTCTTTCCTTTCCTGTAATACTCAAAGACCGCCCGAAGGGCGGTGGGTGGGAATGATACAAGTTCCCTTTCCTCATTCCTCAGGAAGTCAAAGACAACCGCACCGTCAAACAGGCGAGCTGTCAGAGTTTTGATCCTGTGCCCCCACACATCTTTAAGTGTTCTTGAGCCCATCGGCTCCTTCCACCTGACTGCCTGTGCAGGAAGAGGGTCTCCCGCTTTAACGGGTCCCAAAAGTGGTGAGAAGACAATGCCTCTTTCTTCAATGTTTTTCACTATGCTACCCGGAAGTGCCCAAACACACAGCTCGTCCCAGAACCTTCCCCTGAACCTTCTCCATGCGGGTGCAAGGCATTCCCTTCCCGCGTTGTAAAGCTCAACGATCTTCTCTCTTAAGTCTGAAAACTCGCCGAAGGATACCTCACCTTTTCTGATGGCTTCAAGTATGTCCCTTCTTTGAATGCAGGCGGAGGATATTGCACCGCTTCCGGGAAGGAGGTAAAAAACCATACAAGTATTATAAAGTCAGCCTCTAACCCTTATGGTAGAATTCTTAGAATGCCCGTCAGGAAATCCCTCAGGGATGTTCAGGTTAGAGGCAAAAGGGTTCTGGTGAGGGTTGATTTCAATGTTCCCATTGATGAGCAGGGAAACATAGTTGACGACATCAGAATAAAGGCGTCACTCCCCACGATTGAATACCTCATGGATGCGAGGGCGATGATCATATTGATGTCACATCTCGGAAGACCGCAGGGGAGGGATCAGAGGTTTTCCCTGCTTCCTGTTGCAAAGAGGCTTTCAAGGTATGTGGGTAAGGAGGTAAAGCTTGCACCCGATTGCGTCGGAGAAGAGGTTAGGTCAATGAGCCTTTCCCTTGAGGAGGGTGAGATACTTCTTCTTGAGAATCTCAGGTTTCACGAGGGAGAAATTACCTGCGACGAGGAATTCGCCCGCCAGCTCGCGGAGCTCGGAGAGGTGTATGTTGCTGATTCTTTCGGCACCTGCCACAGGAGACATGCATCCGTTTACCTCGTTCCCAAGTTCTTAAAGCCTGCAGTGATGGGTTTCCTCCTTGAAAAGGAAATTAACTACTTTGTGAAAGCAATGATCAATCCTCAGAGACCGGTTGTTGCAATTCTTGGAGGGGCTAAGGTTTCAACAAAGCTCGGAATTATAAAAAACCTTCTCAAAAGGGTTGACAGGATTTTTATAGGTGGGGCAATGGCTTTCACCTTTATCAAAGCCATGGGATACAGTGTTGGAGACTCCCTTGTGGAGGAAGACCTGATTAGCACCGCAATTGACATCCTTGATGTTGCAAAAAAGCTGGATGTTAAGCTCTATCTACCCGTTGATTTCGTTGTGGGTAAGAAGGCAGAGGACAGCACTCCCACCAGGGTCGTTCCATGGCAGGAGATTCCTGACGGGTGGAAGGGGCTTGACATAGGTCCCGTTTCCGTTGAGCTTCTCAGGGAAATCATATCCGATGCCCAGACGGTGATATGGAACGGTCCCATGGGGATGTTTGAGCTTGACAGGTTTAAAAACGGTACCTTTGAAACTGCAAAGATGATCGCAGGCTCTCCTGCTCTCACCATTGCCGGTGGAGGGGACACTGACCACGCCATTCACAGGGCGGGAGTGGATGGATCCATTGACTTCGTTTCAACGGGAGGTGGAGCCTTTCTCAAGCTTCTTGAAGGAAATACCCTTCCCTGTCTTGAAGTCCTTGACCTTAAGGAAGAGTGATGGGAGTTGAGGAGTTTGTTCTCGCCGCAAGGGAAGCCGCTTTAATTGGAGGAATAGTTCTTGAGGAGAACTTTCGCAAGGTTGAGGACGAGTTAATTGAGGAAAAGGGGGAAAAGGACTTTGTGAGCTATGTAGACAGAACCTCGGAGCAGAGGATCAGGGACTACCTTGAAAGAAGGTTCCCTGACCACAGAGTTGTAGGTGAGGAGGAGGGAGGTAGTGAGGAAGGAGAATACATCTGGTACATTGACCCTCTTGACGGGACTAAAAATTACATTGCGGGATTTCCCATCTTCGGCGTTTCGGTGGGTCTCGTCTGCAGAGGTGAGCCGATTGCTGGGGCTGTTTACCTTCCCGTTTTCAGAGACCTCTACTGGGCGGGGAAGGGAATGGGAGCCTTTAAAAACGGAAAGAGAATCAGGGTAAGTGAAACGGAAAATCTAAGGCTATGCGTAGTCGCCTACGGCTTTTCCTCAAGACCTTACAGGGAGCTTGAGACATACTGGAGGGTCTTTAAGGAGGTTTTTGTGGAAGTTGCGGCAATGAGGAGACCGGGAGCGGCTGCCGTTGACCTGTGCCTTACTGCGGAGGGTGTGTTTGAAGGTATGATGGAGTTTGAGCTCAATCCGTGGGACATTTACGCTGGAGCTGTTATACTAAAAGAGGCAGGAGGGGAACTGAAGGTGCTGAATAAGGACGGAAGACTTGACGTAATAGCCTCCAACGGAAAAATTCAAAAGTATCTTGAAAAGGTGGTTCTTTCTGAATTAGGGGAAGGTTTATGAAGATTCTTGTCCCCCTTGATATTTCTGACATCACAAATGTAGTGTTACGAACGGTAAAAAGGATTGCTGAGGCTCACGGGGGAGAGGTTATTCTTTTTCACGCAGTATCTCCTGCGATCTACATTCCCTACCCGGAAAGTCTAAGCGTTGACGTAATAGATGTGAAGGTCCTTCAAGAGATTGAGGAAAGAAAAAAAGCTGAGGCGGAGGAGAAACTTCACGGATTCGTTGAATTCATGAAG
>JALSHX010000048.1 GCA_026982025.1 Aquificaceae bacterium
CTATCCCCTCGTTTACGTGATGAAGCGAACTGGCAAACAGCTCCTTGAAGTCTGGGAGGATGTTGCGGACAATGTGTTTAACCCCGATCCCTTCTACCAGCAGGGCGGTGACATGTCAAGGCTTTGGAATGTTGAGTATGAAATTGAGATCAACGGACCTCAGTATAAGAGGATCAAAAAGGTTTGGATCGGAGGAAAACCACTCAAGGAGAACAAGGAGTACATGTTCGCCGTTTACGGGGGTCCTCCCCCGCCCCCTGACGCCATACACCCCGACTACAAGCCCGTTCCAGTTTACGACATACTAATTGACTACATCAAAAAGAAAAAGAACATCAGCGTCAGAACCAAGCCGAATGTCAAGGTACTTGACGCACCTTACCGCGCCTACGACCAGTGCTACGGCGGGGGTGCCTAATTCTTGAAAGCCATTCTCTTTCTGGCGGGGGGTCTCCTCGCCGTCTTTGTATTTATCCTTTATGTAAAAAAGTTCATAGCAACACCCCAAAACATCCTCTTTTTCACCCTTGAAACGGAATATACCCTTAATCAGGCATTGACCAAACTTACAAAAAATCTTGAGGAAAAGGGTTTAAAGGTGGTGATGGTTGACAAGGGAACACGGCGGGTCAGGCTGATGACCTGCGACACAAAAAACATCAGGGATTTATTGAACAAGGCTCCCTTCTTCACCCTCATGCTTCCGTGCGAAGTGCTGATTTACACGGATGGAGGAAAAACAAAAATCTCCACCCTCAAGGAACCCATCTTCATCAGATATTACACCGACGAGCTTTCCGAACCCGAACTGAGGACGATCATTGAGGAGCTACACCGTCTTAGAATAGCCATTGGTGAGGTGGTCAGGTGAAGCTGATTATAGCGTTGATACTCCTGACATCCGCCGTAATTTCCGCAGAAAACCCTTTCCTCAAAACATTCACATCAGACAAAAAACCCAAGCAGGTTAAAAAGAGTTTAAGGCAGAAGCTTGAAAAGGAGGGTTTTAAAGTTATTGAATCTATAATTTCCCCTAAACCGCCTGTATTCATAATCAACTTCTGCAAGGGAGCACCCTTTAGCCATTCATTTCCGGAGATCAGCCTCATACTTCCCTGCAAGGTATTTATCAAAGCTATACCCGGCGGTACAGAGGTTGGAACCTACGATACAAAAACAGCGGTCAGGCTGTTCAAAGATAAGCTCACCCCACAGGAGCTTGAAATGATTAACGCTTACGGGAAAAAGGTCCGAAAAATAATTGAGGGGGCTCTGAGATGAAAGCGATTCTTGTTCTTCTCATCATAACCACCGCCTTCGGCGGTAATTATCCAAAGCACGTATCCCAGACCCTAAAGAAGATCATGAAAGATGTTTACGGAGTCTTCGGTGTTTACGAACAGGTTAGCTACGAAAACCGGGGTTTCATATCAAATGCCTACTTCGTTATCACCGATGAAGGGGTTGTGGTAATAGACCTCCTTAGCACCTACAAACTTGGAAAAGAGCTCCTCCAAACCATCGCCGGGGTTACAAAAAAGCCGGTTAAATTTGCTGTGGTCACCCACTACCACACGGATCACTTTTACGGTGTCAGGGCTTTCAAAGAAGCAGGTGCTACCATCATTGCCCACAAATGGGCTGAAGAATATGTTTCAAAAGAGTCAAGCTGGAATTTTTACGAAGCGAGAAAGAAGATCCTGAAGGAACACCTTGAAGGAACCACAATGGAAACGCCCCACATTTACATTGAGGAAGACGAAGGAATCACCCTTGAACTCGGCAAAAAGACCTTTGTGATAAGGCAGTTTTGCAAGGGACACACGGCGGGAGATGTGATGGTATGGATGCCCGAGGAAAAGGTCCTCTTTGGAGGTGACATTGTATTTGACGGAAGGCTCCCTTTCCTCGGTTCGGGATTTTCAAAAAGCTGGCTAAAGTGCCTTGACAGGATACTTGAAATGGACCCGCTGTTCGTACTTCCCGGTCACGGCAAGCCAATGCTGACAAGAGAAAGGATAAGAAACAGGGTAAAGTGGACAAGAAAGTACATATCTGATCTAAGAAAGACCATCAGAAAAATGATAGAGGAGGGGAGAGACCTTGATTACATCAGGGAAAATATCAATACCGCTCTTGTTGAAATAGATCCCATGTACGCTCAGGTTCCCGTTTTCTTTGATGTTAACCCCGTTAATGCCTACTATGTTTACTTTGAAATTGAAAACGAGCTCATAGAGGAAGGTCAGTAAATATAAAGGTTTGCTTTCTTCCCCTTATTCTCGCAGCGGGAAGGGTTAGGTCTCCCTTAATAACCCTTCTCAGAGCCTGCTCCTTCTTTTCTCCGAGTACGAGGAATGCGATGATTTTGGCACCTACGAGAGCGGTGTAGCTCATGCTTATTCTCAAGAGACCGTCAGGACCCTCGGTGATGCAGGCGGACTCTCCGCACTTTCTACAATCCTTTCCCGGGAAAAGGGAGGCTGTGTGCCCGTCCTCACCTATACCCAGAAGTGCAAAGTCAAGGGCACCGAAGTCTGAGAGGGAGTTGGCAAAGTCTTCACAGGCGGTTTCGGGTGTGAGTTCAGTGTTGATTCTCCTGATCCTCGCTGATTCTCCCAGATTTTCTCTTATCATCCTGTAGTTGCTACGGGGATCATCAAGTGGAACGAACCTCTCATCGGTTGGGAAAAATATGGTATTCTCCCAGTGAACGAATCTTGCAGACAGGAGCCTGTAAAGGGGAGCGGGCGTACTTCCACCCGCAAGGGCACACTTAAATATTCCCTTGCTTCCTACGGACTCATCCGCAAGTTCCATAATGAGGTCCGCAAGCTTTGAAATGACCTCCTCGGGTTCTCCCCTTACAATCCTATAAGAGAATCCATTCCCTCCCATCCTTCCATATCATCTTATCCGCCTCCCGGGGTCCCTCGGTCCCCGGATCGTAAAGCGGAACATTATTATCATAACTCCATTTTTTGATTATGGGATCTATGATCTCCCACGCAAGCTCCGCCTCGTCCTCCCTTATAAAAAGGGTCTGATCACCCTCAATTATGTCCTCAAGGAGTGTTTCATAAGCTTCAGGAGGCTCGCCTTCAAAAACATCGTCTATACTCATTTCCATGCTCCTCTCAAGGGAACACCCGAGAAAGCCCTGAGGTGGCATGGTCTGGAAAAAGAACCTCACCCTGTTGGTCGGTGCTATGTCAAAGACCAGCTTGTTGGGAGCTGGTTTACAACCGATCAGTCTGCTGAAGTTTCCCGGTATGTCCTTGAAAACTACGACTATCTGGGTTTTCTTCTCTCTGAGCCTTTTCCCGGTCCTGAGGTAAAAGGGAACGCCCTCCCATCTGAAGTTGTCAATGAGAATCTTGACGGCGGCAAAGGTTTCCGTACTGCTTTCCCTTCCCAGCTCCTCCCTGTAACCTCTGTAAACTCCCCTGACCGCGTACTCATCAACCTCTTCATCCTTTATCCTTCTTATAGCGGCGAGGACCTTAACCTTCTCGTCCCTTACCCTTTCAGCATCAATTACAGCGGGTGGCTCCATGGCAAGGAAAGAGAGCATTTGAAAGAGGTGATTCTGAATCATGTCCCTCAGTGCTCCTATTCTGTCGTAATACCCCGCCCTTCCCTCAAGCCCTATGGATTCAAGAGCGGAGATTTGAACGTTGTCAATAAAGTTCTTGTTCCAGATCCCTTCAAATATATAGTTGGAAAACCTGAAGGAAAGGAGATTCTGAATTGCAACCTTTCCGAGAAAGTGATCAATCCTATATATTTCATCTTCGGTGAAGTATCTCTTGAGCTGAAAGTTCAGCTTCTTTGCTGACTCAAGGTCAAAGCCAAAGGGCTTTTCTATAACTATCTTTCTCGGGTTCATGTAATGCCTGAGAAGGGAACCCGTGTGGACTATGGCACTTTCAAACAGCTGGGGAGGAAGGGCAAGGTAGAATATCAGTTCAACTCCGTCAAGCTCCGCTATTATTTTCTCAAGGCGGTGATAGTGGTCCCTGTCAGTAACATCAAAGGGCATAAACTTAAAAACTTCCGAGAGGGCAGGATCCAGACCCTTTACATATTCCTTAATGTTTTCCTCAGTCCTGCTCAGAGCATACAAACCCACGAGCTTGCGGAGCTTTCCCCTTTTTATTAGACGCTCCATAACAGGGTAGAGCTTCTTCCTTGCAAGGTCTCCCGTACCTCCAAAGATAAAAAAGGCAACTCCCTTAGCCATCCCCTTTCTTTTTTACCTCGTGCCTGCCAAACTCGTATCTCAGGGCGGAAAGCAGTCTATCCCTGAATGAATTGCTCTGTCTCGACCTGAAACGGTTAAAGAGAGCATCGCCTATAACCCACAAGGGAACGCCCAGCTCAACTGCCGTTTGAAGTGTCCACCTCCCCTCACCGGAGTCCTGAACGAAGGGTTCAAGATCTGAAAGGTCTCCGAAGTCTCCAAAGGATTGATATGTGAGGTCCATAAGCCAGGACCGTATTACGCTCCCTTTGGTGTAAATCCTTGCCACCTCCCTCAGGTCCAGCTCGTAATCACTCTCCTTCATAAGCTCAAACCCTTCCGCTATTGCCTGCATCATTCCGTACTCAATTCCGTTGTGAACCATCTTCACAAAGTGTCCTGCACCCGCCTCTCCCACGTATCCGTAGCCGTCTCCTTCGTAAGCAAGGTCCTTAAAGAGATTTTCAATTTCTCTGAAGACCTTTTCTTCCCCTCCAACCATCATGCAGTAGCCCTGTTCCTCTCCCCAAACACCCCCGCTTACACCAACATCAAGAAAGTGGACACCCGCAGCAGACAGCTGTTCAAACCTCCTGACCGAATCCTTAAAATAAGAGTTACCCCCGTCAATGACTATATCGCCCTCAAGGAGGGAAGGTTTAAGGTCTTCAAGAACCCTGTCCACCACTTCGTGAGGAACCATGATCCAGATGAGTTTTCTGTCGGTAAAAGATCCGCACATGAACTCCAGGTCATCAAAGGCTTCAACGCCTCCCTCCTCCGCCTTTCTTCGGGCTTCCTCTGAAAGGTCAAAGCCAAAGACCGTCCAGCCCTTTCTTGCAAGTCTCCTGCCGATACCCAGACCCATCCTTCCAAGTCCGACTATTCCTATCTCCCCCATGGTTACTATTTTCCCTTAAAATTTTAGGTGGTGTGCTTGTAAACAGGCGAGCTGAGGAGAAAACTTCTCTCAGCAGGTCG
>JALSHX010000049.1 GCA_026982025.1 Aquificaceae bacterium
TCTAACATTGAACTCAAGGACCTTCGGTCCTTCGGAGGTGAGCATTAGCCCCGCATACAGAAAACCCCTGAAGTATATGCCCTCCTTCTCAAGACCCTTAAGGGTTTTTTCTATCACCTCCTCCCTTATTCTCCTTTCAAGGTCGGAAGTGATAAATGGATTGGGAGAGTAAGCTCCCATACCACCGGTGTTTGGTCCCCTGTCGCCATCAAGGAGCCTTTTGTGGTCCTGAGTGGTAGGGAGGGGGATGTATCCGGAACCGTTGACCATAACTATGTATGATGCTTCCTCACCCTCAAGAAACTCCTCAATAACAACCTTCTCACCAGCCCTTCCGAAAACCTTTCTCTTCATCATCGCCTCAAGGGCTTTTATCGCACAGTCCGGTGTCCTGCAAACAACCGCCCCCTTCCCGCCCGCAAGACCGTCCGCTTTAACCACAAGGGGAGGTCCCACCTCCTTGACATACCTGACCGCCCTGTCAAAGTCCGAAAACACTTCGTACTGAGCTGTGGGAATACCGTACTTCTCCATAAACTCCTTGGCAAAGACTTTGCTTCCTTCAAGCTGTGAAGCGACCTTTGAAGGACCGAATATTTTCAACCCGCGTTTTTCAAATAGATCAACGATTCCATCAACCAGCGGTGCTTCGGGACCCACAACAGTGAAGTCAATTGCCTCTCTTTCGGCAAACTCAGCTATCTCCTCAATTCTGCTTAGGGGAATGCTAACCCTCTTTGAGATCTCTTCCGTTCCTCCGTTCCCCGGTATGGAGAAAAGCTCCTTCACAAGAGTGCTTTTTGATAGTTTCCACAGGAGTGCATGCTCCCGCGCACCGCTTCCGACTACGAGGACTTTCACGGAGAGTATTATAGAATAAAGGATGCTCAAAAGCCTGCTTCTCTGGAGGATCACCAAAACCGCATACCTATCAGCACTTGTGATGGCTTTTATAGTATTTGCGGTTCAGATTTTCAGGCTGGGTTTCGTTCTGTTCGGGCTTCCCCTTGAAAGCTCAATTCCCTTCTTCGTTGTGTGGTTCGTCTTCTACGGATTTTACTTCCTTCCCGACGGAGTTCTGCTCGCCACTGCAACCACAGCCTACGACCTGAAAGAAAAAAAACTGCTACATGTTCTCTACTCCTTTCAATTTTCCTCGGGCAAGGTCCTGCAGTTCTTTTTAATTCCCGTCTCAATCCTGTTCATTCTCAGTTCAGTTTTTTCGTACATTCTCGTTGAAGAGCATGTGGGATTTTTAACCCGGGGTCTTCTAATCCAGTACAAAGATAGAATCTTTGAGAACATCCCCGTAAAGACCTTCCTTGACGCGGGAAACCTCGTGGTTTATGTGAGGGATAAGGAAGGAAACACCCTCAAGGACATATTTCTTAAGTACAAGAACATTCAGGTTATTGCAAAGAGGGCAAGGTATGAGGGATCCGGAAGGTTCGTTTTTGAGAAGGGTTCCCTCCTGACGGAGGAAAGGGGCAAGTACTTTTTAATGAAGTTTGACACATACAGGCTGGACACGGAGGAGTACCTCGTGGCAAAGATCAGCGAGAGGGTCCTAAAAAGGGACAGAATTCTGAACGCCATAAACACCCTTTCTATACTTCCCTTAGCTTTATTTGCCTACTTCGGAAGCATAAAGCTATGCAAAAGCCACACCCACCTTTATGTTCTTATCACCATCGGACTGGTTCTTCATCAGATAATTCTGTTCGGATTTAAGGTCAGCCTTTGACTCCTTTTATCTCCCTCCCTATCTTTTCCTCAACTGACTCAACCTTGCTCCTGAGCCTTCCGCTCTTACCCTCCCTGTAATCAATCTTCATGGTAATGGAAATCCTCGGACACTCCTTCCTCAGCTCCTCAAAGCCTTTTCTCAGGACTTCCATAACCTCTTCCCAGCTCTCTCCCTCAATTATGGTGCCCATCGGTGTAAGAACATAGGGGAGTCCGGATCTATCCACTATATCAACAACCCTTGCAACATACCTGCTAACGCTCTCTCCCTTTCCGAGAGGTGTCATGCTGACGAATACCAGAAAGCTCATGAAAACATTATAGCAGAAGCTTAATGACCTTATCCTGATCCATGGGAGTTGAGAGGTAATAACCCTGAACCATATCACATCCGAGCCCTTTAAGCATTTCAAGCTGTTCTTTTTTCTCCACACCCTCCGCTATGGTCTTCATTCTGAGCTTTCTGGCAAGTGATATCACAGTTTCAACGATGACAAAGCTCTTTGGGTTGCTGACCATCTTTCTAACAAATTCCATGTCAATCTTCAAAATGTCAACGGGGAGGCTCTCAAGGTAAGCGAGGGAAGAGTATCCCGTTCCGAAATCGTCAACCGTTACCTTGACACCCGCAGACCTTACCTTTTCAAGAAACTCCTTCGTGTACTGAGGGTTTTCAACAAGAAGTCTTTCTGTAATCTCAATTATCAAATTCTTTCCCACACCTTTTGCTACATCAAGCACCTTTTCTATAAAATCCGCACTCCTGAAACTTTTTGGAGAAACATTGAAGGCAACCGGAATCTTGCCCCGGGTACTCTTAATAAAATCCCTTATTTTGTAAAGTACCCTGTTTTCAACCTCACCGATCAGACCCGCCCTCTCAAGTACATAAATGAAATCTCCCGGAGTTTTTACCTCGCCGTTATCATCCCTTAGCCTGAGCAGTGCCTCAAGTCCCGCAACCTTCCCGCTGTCCGTAAAGTAAAAGGGCTGAAAGTGGAGGAAAAATCGGTCCTGTGCAATTGCCCGTTCAAGAGCTTCCCTTCTTTCAAGGTAATCCGTTACCATGTTGTTTATTTCTGAGCTGAAGAATCTGTAAGCGTTTTCACCTTCCTGCCTTGCAAAGGAAAGAGCAAGAGAAGCCTTCTCAAAAAGCTCCTTAGCCGTCCAGCCGTCCCTCGGATAAAGGGCTGCACCGATATTTACACCCACACGGATGTTTTTTCTCTTAACTCTTAAGGGCTTGGTAATTGCCTCCAATATTTTCTCAAGTATAAGCGTGGCATCCCTCTCCTCAATTCCCCTTGAAAAAATCCCGAACTCGTCCGCACCTATCCTTCCAATGATGTCCCTTTTAAAGAGGCTCTGTTTAATATGGGAGGATAACTTCTTGAGCAGTTCATCCCCCGCATCCGTGCCATAAACCTGATTTATTCCCGAAAAGTCCCTTATGTCTATCAGGAACATTATGTGGTTCTCCTTGCTTTCCCTATCAAGGGTTGTTTGAACCGTGGAGAGAAAACCGCTTCTGTTCGGCAGATCGGTAATAACATCAAGGAACCTGATCCTCGCGACCGTTTCCTCAAGCCGTTTTTCCGATGTAATGTCCTTACCCAGAGCCACATACCTGATATCTCCACCCTGAAACTTTACGGGAATAATGCTCTGGTCAAGGTAAAAAAGCTCTCCGGTTTTCTTTCTGTTGACAAAAACCGCTTTGAAGGTTTCACCTCTCTTGAGGGTGTTCCATAGATCCCTGTAAAAGCTCCTGTCGTGAAACCCCGATTTAAAAATTCGCGGATTTTTCCCTATGAGTTCATCCGCACTGTATCCCGATATGTCCTCAACCGCCCTGTTTACAAAGAGGATTTCACCGTTCTGGTCCGTTATAACGACCCACTCATGTCCCCTGTCAACCGCTGTGCTGATAATTCTCGTATATCTTTCATTTTCAATTCTTTCAAGGGCAAAGGATATGTCCTGCTGAATCTCTTTCAGAACTTCAAGCTCTTCGTCCGTAAAAAGGTAGGGGTAAGAGGAGTAAATGTTCAGAACAGCAACCGTTTCACCTCCCATCTTAATGGGAATGGCGCAGGAGGAAAGGTAACCCCTTTTTAGCATCTCCTCTCTCCAAGGTTCAATGGCCGGGTTAATCCTCGTATCAGGATTAACCACTACCTTCCCCTCCCTGACCGCCGTTGCGGTCGGTCCCCTCCCTTCCGGAAGGTCGGGGTCTAAGGATATCCTGACCGCCTGCACATAACCCCTATCGTATCCGCTTACTGCAACCGGAACAATGTTTCCACTTCCGGAATCAACCTCCCCTATCCACGCCATCCGGAAGCTTGCCTTTTCAACGAGGATCTGACAGATCCTCTCGTAAAGAACATCTCTCTCAATGGTTGAAATCATAATCTCATTGAGGTCCTTAAGGATCCCGAAAAGCCTCTCGTACTTCTTCCTTTTGGTAACATCAAAAAACAGCACGAAGCCTGCGGGCTTACCCTCCCACTGAATCGTCCTCGTAAATACCGATACCTCCCGGATGTATCCCTCTTTAGTTACAACCGGGAGGTCCACATACACCCTTTCAAACTGCTCTCCCCTGAGCCTCCTTTGAATTGTCTGATAGGTGAAATCCCTGAAGTCTTCGGTAACAAGGTCGTGAACATTCATAGAGTAAAGCTCCTCGGGAGGATAATTGAATAGTTTTATTGCTACCTCGTTGGCGTAAACGATCTTATCCCTGTAAATGATTACTCCCACAGCCGGGGACTTGTCAACAGCGTCAAAAAACTCGTAGTACTGCCTGTGGAAAGTAATGTCCTCCCAAACCCCAACCACTTCAAGGAGATTCCCTTTTACATCAACTACCGAAAGAGAATCAAGGACGTAGATGTAGTCTCCGTTCTTTTTCCTGAATCTGTAAGTTCTTGTGATTGTGTCCGCTCCGTACTTGAGCTTTTCACACTCAAAGTAAGCCCTCTCCCTGTCGTCCTCGTGAACATTTGAAAACCACCAGTCGGGATCCGAGGTAATTTCCCCGGTGCTCCATCCGGTCATACGAGTTATTGATTCGCTGACGAAGTTGAGTTTTTTTAGTTTTACCCTTCCTCCCTCAACCTCCGCGACCGCCGTGTAGATTACTGCAGGTATACGGGAGAGGATTTCCTCTGGCTTCATTATGTAATAAAATATCGTTTGGAGGGAAGGTAAATAAAGATGAAGGGAATAAAATGGATTTTTCTTATAATTGCCCTGATTACTCTATCCTTCGGGACGAGCTACCTTGAGAGGGGAAATGTAATAAAAGCCTTTGAAAGGTTTATTGAGGGAAAGCCTGACAGAAGTGACCTTTATCTTATTAAGAGCATCGGCGAAATAATAAACGTTGAGCCACCCGCCTACATGAAGTTCTACACAAGGGGATTATTACTTGAAAAAAAGGGAAATATTGAGGGGGCAATT